>NZ_JARIDQ010000013.1 GCF_029256985.1 Otariodibacter sp.
AATTCTACACAATCTTGATAAGCCTGTTTTTCATCTTCGATAAGCTGTTCTTCATTTTCCTCAAAAGATAATAAACTCTCTAATTCTTGTTGAAGGGTCTGATGATGTTGCCATAGGCTGTTTGCTGATACTTGGTGTTTCCGAGCTAATTGAATGGCTTTGCTAATTCGGCTATCTAATTCATTTAATAATTCAGGGTTTTGCTCAATATTATCAGCTAAATGACTTACTTCTGAACTTGCTTCTTGCACTTGAATCAATGCCTCATTCAGCATATCTAGAGCAGGTTGGTATTGCTCATCAATATCAACTAAGGTTTCTAAATCTCGAATCGCTCGATACAACATAGCATCCACATTCAGGTCATTATCGGAAAGCTGATTAAGCACCGATTGAGAAAGCTCGGTTAATTGTTCTGAATTAGCTAAACGAGATTGATCCTCTTCAAGTTGTTCAAATTCACCTTCTTTAATGGCAAATTCATTTAATTCTTCAACTTGATATTGTAGCAATTGTTTTTTTGCTTCATTTTCCTCACATTGCTGACGGAAATTTTTAACTTGCTTATGTAATTTCTTCCAAGCTGAATATTTTTCTGCCATTTTAGTTTGCAACGCATAAAGATTTGCATAATTATCAACTAACTCTAATTGGTAATCATTTTTTAGCAATAATTGCGGAGCGTGTTGTCCGTTAAGGTGGATAAGGTATTGCCCTAATTCTCTTAATTGTGAAACAGGCAAAGGACGATTATTAACGAAAGCTTTGGAACGCCCTTCAACATTAATCATACGCCGTAAAATACATTCGTAAGGATTATCTTCATCTAACAACTCCTGTTCTTTTAACCATAAATAAGCAGGGCTATTAGGTTGCATAGTAAAAGTAGCAGAAATATCCGCTTTATCTGCTCCATTGCGAATCATACTGCTTTCGGAACGATAACCTAAACATAAGCCAAGTGCATCAATCCCAATTGATTTCCCTGCCCCTGTTTCCCCTGTAATAACGGACATCCCCTCATTCAAATCAAGGGTTAAATGACGCACTATGGCAAAATTATTAATCGTAAGTTGTGTTAGCATAAAATAATACCCATACAAATAACTGTATGGATATATAGTATAACTGTTTATTTAAACAGTAAATATGTTTTGCTAAATTTTTTTAAAATCCAACCGCTTACTTAGCTAAAATCCCCGTTGCACAAGCAAAAGCAGACGACCAAGCCCATTGGAAATTATAGCCGCCAAGCCAGCCTGTTACATCTAGCACTTCGCCAATAAAATATAAGCCTTTTACCTCATTCACTTCCATTGTTTTAGATGAAATATGATGCGTATCCACTCCGCCCATTGTCACTTCTGCGGTGCGATAGCCCTCTGTACCATTTGGTAAAAAATGCCAATGATGAATAAATTGCTCAAGAAAATTCAATTCTGATTTACTTAACTCCGCAATAATCTTATCTTTCAGTTGTTTTTGCTCAAACCATAGTTCCACTAATTTTTTAGGAAGATAACGATTTAACACTGTTTTTAGCATTAATTTTGGCGAAGATCGACGAAGTTCATCTAAAATAGTTAGGATAGATTCTGTCGGTAATAAATCAATTTCGACCGTTTTCCCCATTTCCCAATAATTTGAGATTTGTAAAATGGCAGGCCCTGATACCCCTCTATGAGTAAACAGCATTTGATTATAGAAACTTTGATTTTGACTCGTTACTCGAACGGGTAAGGCAATTCCAGAAAGTGAAGCAAAAGGTTTATCGCTCTCTTTCCAAGTAAAAGGCACTAAACTGGCTCGCACAGGCACAATAGGTAAACCAAACTGCTCGGCAATCTTATATCCAAATGGACTTGCACCTAGCCCCGACATTGAAAGTCCACCTGTTGCAATAACAAGATTTTCAGTTTGATAGCCTCCACAAGCGGTCTGAATATGAAATAAATTTGCAATTTTTTCAACGGAAGTGACCGCTTGTCTGAGTTGAATATCGACCTTTCCTTTCTCACATTCAGCTTGTAATAAATCAACAATCTGTTGTGAGCTTTCATCACAAAACAATTGTCCTAATTCCTTTTCGTGATAACTAATCCTGTAGGTTGCCACTAACGAAATAAAATCCCATTGGGTATAACGTGATAGAGCTGATTTCACAAAATGAGGATTTTGGCTAAGGTAGTGATTCGGTGTAACCTCTAAATTAGTGAAATTACAAAAACCACCGCCGGACATTAAAATTTTTCGTCCGATCTTTTTGCCGTTATCTAATACAACGACCGACTTTCCATTTTGCCCCAACTGTGCTGCACAAAATAATCCTGCCGCACCAGCTCCAATTACCACCACATCATACTGTTTCATTTTTTATCCTTTTTTAGCTAAAATTAGCTATCTCATCATTTTATCTTTTTTCTGATGAAAAATCTGAATCCCTTTACCATCAATTTGTTTTATATTTTTGCGATTGGCTTAAATATTGTCCTGTTACGCTATTTCAGCATACATCTTGATGCACTAAATAATAATGGTGTGCGATTTACTGCTGGAGGTATTGCTTTACTAATTTTTGTATTGTTCAAATATCGACAACAATTTAAACGAATACTCACTACGCCTAAATTACTTACGTTAGCATTATCCGTTGGAATTATGATGACGGCGAATATGTATTTTTATCTAAAAGGCGTGTTCACCACAAATGCCATTACAGCAGCAATTTTTGGGGTAATTTCCATGCCATTTGGGATTCTATTTGCTGGTATATTTTTCCAAGACGAACGTGAAAAACTGAAAAGTAAGCAATTTTGGATTGGATGCATACTGACATTAGCAGGATCACTCAGTTTTATTTGGGCTGGCAATACGATTTCTGTTGGTGATTCATTTTTCCTTGGCGCATTTTTCTTGCTACTTTCTATTACCATTCGAAATATTCAAAACCTCATTGTTAAGTTTGCAAATAATAAATTAAATACTTTTGTTTTAAGCTGTTTTACATCACTTACAGCAGGGATTATTAGTCTTATTGTCAGCCAACAATCAGGTAATATTGGGCAACTCAACGCTATTCCTTCTTGGTTATTGTTTAGTTTAATTTTAGTTGGACTATATGGAATTGGTACGGGAATGGTTCTAACCTTTAGTGTCATTCAAAAACAAGGAATTGTAACTTACCAAGTGTTAGAGTTAATTTTACCTATCTCAACAGCTGTTATTGCGTATTTTTTACTAGGTGAAACCATTTTAGTCACTCAAATTATTTCTGCCGTAGTAGTTATTGTAGGAGCAAGCATTGCACTACGACTTTTCCCTCTTTCTCTCAAATAGCAAAAAGCCATCTTACTTTTTAGCAAGATGGCTCCAGATTAATCTATTATTTAATGATTATTTTCTTTTGTTATCTAATGCCCAAGCACCAGGACCAGCAAATACAAGAAGTAAGAAGATGAATGTATATAATACTGGTGGCTCACCGCCATTTAAGATAGGGAAAAGTAAATTTCCATTCATTCCTACGTGTTGATAGAAGTAAGCTACCGCCATTTGACCAGATAAAATAAAAGCTACTGGACGAGTAAATAATCCTAAGATAATTAATGCACCACCGATTACTTCCATAATACCTGCAATACCGAATAAAGAACCTAAGGGTTGCGCACCAAATAATTGTGGAAAACCAAATACTTTATCAGTACCGTGGATGAAAAAAACATACGCTGCTATAATTCTTAATGCTGCAAGTGCGTAGGGAGTGAATTTATCTAATGAGTTCATTTAAGTTTCCTTTAAAATATAAATTAATGTAATACTCTACTTAGCGAATATTTAAGTGAGCTACCAATCGATAACTGTGAGTATGATAACAATCTACTAATACAAGAAAAAGATAGAAAATAGAAAAATATAATTTACCAAAAGTAAATAATATTAATTCAACCTAAAATTCACTCTACACTACCATCAAATAATCAGAGCTTTCATGATAATATTACTCTTAAATATTCATACTAATTTATATCTTTTCTTCAAGGAAGACAAATGACAAATACACTGACCCAACAAATTAGTCAAATCATTGCAACTGAACTTTCAGTCAAATCCGAACAAATTTTTGCTGCCATCACATTGCTTGATGAAGGCAATACTATTCCTTTTATTGCACGTTATCGTAAAGAAGTAACAGGTGGGCTTGATGATACTCAACTCCGTCATTTTGAAACTCGTTTAATCTACTTGCGAGAACTCAATGATCGTCGCCAAACCATTCTCAAATCCATTGAAGAACAGGGAAAATTGACCAACGATCTTCGTGCCAAAATCGAACAAACCGAAAGTAAAACAGAATTAGAAGATCTTTATCTTCCTTATAAACCGAAACGCCGTACTCGTGGACAAATTGCGATTGAAGCGGGCTTAGAACCATTAGCAGATAGTTTATGGCAAGATCCAAGTCAAGTGCCAGAATCCGTTGCAGAAAATTATATTGATGCAGATAAAGGCATTGCCGATACAAAATCAGCCCTTGATGGTGCAAGATATATCTTAATGGAACGTTTTGCTGAAGATGCTGAATTACTTGCAAAATTACGTCAGTATCTGACCGCTAATGCCACTCTTGAATCAAAAGTTATCGAAGGCAAAGAAACTGAAGGTGTTAAATTCAGCGATTATTTCGCCCATACTGAACTGTTAAAAAATGTGCCTTCTCATCGTGCGTTAGCGATGTTCCGAGGACGGAATGAAGGCATTTTATCGTTAAGTCTCAATGCTGATCCTGATGCTGAAGAAGGAAGTCGTTCAAGTTATTGCGAAGAAATTATTCGTGAGCATTTAGGTGTGCAACTCCGCCAACAACCCGCTGATCAGTGGAGAGCACAAGTAATCGCTTGGACGTGGAAAATCAAAGCCTCCCTCCACCTTGAAACAGAATTAATGGGCGCATTAAGAGAAAAAGCAGAAGATGAAGCCATTGACGTATTTGCTCGTAATTTATCTGCTCTACTGATGGCAGCACCAGCAGGCGCAAGAAATACCATAGGCTTAGACCCCGGTTTACGCACAGGGGTAAAAGTTGCAGTAGTGGATAACACAGGTAAATTATTAGATACCGCAACGATTTACCCTCACACCAACGATCCAATCAAAGCAGGACAAATCCTCTACAGCTTAGGTAAAAAATACAACGTTGATTTGATCGCTATTGGTAATGGCACAGCCTCTCGTGAAACAGAACGTTTTGCCAAAGACATTATAAAACAAGTAAGTGATTGGAAACCGCAAACCGTTGTAGTAAGCGAAGCGGGCGCATCGGTTTATTCTGCATCTGAACTGGCAGCCAATGAATTTCCAGATTTAGATGTATCTCTGCGTGGTGCGGTTTCTATTGCTCGTCGCTTACAAGATCCCCTCGCTGAATTAGTGAAAATTGAGCCGAAAGCGATTGGCGTTGGGCAATATCAACACGATGTTAATCAAACTCAATTAGCTCGCAAACTTGATGCGGTGGTAGAAGACTGTGTAAATGCCGTTGGGGTAAACTTGAATACTGCCTCTGCTCCACTACTTGCTCGTGTTGCAGGAATGACAAAAACATTAGCACAAAATATTGTGGCTTATCGTGATGAAAATGGTCGTTTTTCAACACGTGCTGAATTGAAAAAAGTTGCTCGACTTGGGCCAAAAGCTTTTGAACAATGTGCGGGCTTTATGCGAATTATTGACGGGAAAAACCCATTAGATGCCTCAAGTGTTCACCCTGAAGCATATCCAGTTGTTGAAAAAATCCTCCAAGCAACCGCATCTACCCTACACGATTTAATGGGTAATGCGACAAAAATTCATAGCCTTGATGCAAAACAATTTGTTGATGAACAATTTGGCTTACCAACAGTGAATGATATTTTCAAAGAATTAGAAAAACCGGGACGCGATCCACGTGGTGAATTTAAAACAGCTACTTTTATGGACGGAGTTGAGGATATCAAAGACCTTAAATCTGGAATGATTTTAGAAGGGACTATTACTAACGTAACCAATTTTGGCGCATTCGTAGATATTGGCGTTCATCAAGACGGATTAGTACATATTTCAATGTTATCAAACAGTTTCGTGGACGATCCGCATAAAGTGGTCAAAACTGGCGATGTGGTAAAAGTCAAAGTGTTAGAAGTTGATATTCCACGTAAACGTATTGGATTAACCATGCGTTTGGACGATAAGCCTGTTGAAAAAAATCAGAATGAAACAAATCAAAATCGTAAAAAAGGCGAAAGATCTGACCGCTTGTCACATCAAAATCGTAATCATTCTGGAAATAATTTTAGCAATAATGCCTTTGCCGATGCATTAAAAGGCTGGAAAAAATAACCTGTTACTCACATTTTATTTCAATCAAAAGGAACAAAAAATGACAACACTTGGCACTCCTCTTACTGCAAAAGCAACCAAAGTGATGATGTTAGGCTCTGGTGAATTAGGCAAAGAAGTCGTAATTGAACTTCAACGCTTAGGTGTAGAAGTGATCGCTGTTGATAGATACGAAAACGCACCTGCTCAACAAGTTGCTCACCGTGCTTATACTATCTCAATGCTAGATGGCAAAGCACTTAGAGAACTAGTGGAAAAAGAAAAGCCTGATTTTATCGTGCCAGAAGTTGAAGCTATCGCAACGGATACATTGGTCGAATTAGAGCAAGAAGGCTATAACGTTATCCCAACGGCAAAAGCGACTAAATTAACAATGAATAGAGAAGGGATTCGCCGCCTAGCAGCAGAAGAGTTAGGCTTAAAAACCTCACCTTATCGTTTTGTTGATAATCTCGAAGACTTTAAACAAGCCGTCAATGATATTGGTATTCCTTGTGTGGTTAAGCCGATTATGTCTTCGTCGGGTCACGGTCAAAGTGTTATTAAATCAGAAGCTGATGTTCAAAAAGCGTGGGATTATGCTCAACAAGGCGGACGTGCTGGCGGTGGCCGAGTGATCGTTGAAGGCTTTATTAAATTTGATTATGAAATTTCGCTTTTAACAGTACGCCATATCAATGGCACATCGTTCCTTGCACCAATCGGACACGTTCAAATTGACGGTGACTATCGTGAATCTTGGCAGCCACAAGCAATGTCAGATGTCGCTCTGCAAAAAGCACAAGAAGTGGCAGAAAAAATTACAACGGCATTAGGTGGTCATGGTATTTTCGGCGTTGAATTGTTTATTTGTGGCGATGAAGTCATTTTCAATGAAGTTTCTCCTCGTCCACACGATACAGGTATGGTAACTTTAATTTCACAAGAACTCTCTGAATTTGCGTTACACGCACGCGCAATTTTAGGCTTACCAATCCCTGAAATTAATTTGATTAGCCCATCTGCATCAAAAGCAATCGTGGTTGAAGGACAATCAACCCAAGTTTCTTTTGGTAACTTAGAGCAAGTATTAGCTGAACCAAATACCAACATTCGCTTATTTGGTAAAGGAGAAGTTAATGGACACCGCCGTTTAGGTGTGATCCTTGCCCGTGATGAAAATACGGATAAAGCATTGGAAAAAGCAAGACGTGCTTATGATAAATTAGAGGTTAATCTCTAGTTATCTCATATAGAATAGCCACCTTGGATTATTTCTAAGGTGGCTATATTTTGAATATAAATAACCTTATCCCAGAAAAATAATTCTCAGTATCGAGTTTCTTTATATCGTTTAATATTTTGATACAATCTTACGCTATTGGCTCAGAAGGGTTAATATATCACTTGGACTTTTTTTATAATAATTGTTATTTTTTGAATAGATTACTCTATTTTTGCCACCATGAGGTTTACATGAACTACGATATACTATTTAAATCATCGCCATTGAATGAATACCCCAAAATATTCAAAGCCGTTCAATCTGATGATTTGATTGGAACAGTATTAAGACTTCACTTACTTCTAGAAAGAACCTTAGAATTAAGAATCTGTGCTATTTGCAATCAAGAAAATCTATTTGGTAATAAGTCTAAAAATAACGATAAGAATCGCTTCTTTATTAGCTTTGATGCTAAGGTAAAAATGGCTCTAGCATTAGGACTGGACAATAAGTTATTTAATCTTATACAAAAGATTAATACTATTAGAAATATCTTTGCTCATCAAAACGAAACAATACCCTCAAAACACATCGAAGGCTCTATCGAAATTATCAAAAATATACAAGCAGAAAAAAATAAAACCATTGATGATTATGGAGTACAACTTAATCCTGATGATATCGATCCAATAATAATGAAATTCTCAGATGAGAATTTAACTAAGAAAGATTTGTTTATCCTTATAACAATGTATGCAATAGAGCAGCTCCACAAATAATTTTATTTTTAATACCTTAAAATTAAGTTCTCTAAATTTTAAATAATCAGCTTATTTATAAGAATATCAGCTAAAGACGTTACCAATAATACGAATCCTTTAAGGCAATTACAATAATAGAAAAATCAACAACCACTATCATATTCCCAAAAAGAACAAGCCCTAGGAATATCTCTAGGGCTTAAGTTCTCATCTGCTTATAAATTTATAAATTATTCAAACGCAGATCTAGCAACACTCTATCTTGTTCTGAAGTATTTTCATTTGCTTTAGCTTGTTCATAGGCACTTCTAGCGGCTTCTATATCGCCTTTTTTCGACAAAATATCGCCTACTA
>NZ_JARIDQ010000026.1 GCF_029256985.1 Otariodibacter sp.
GTAGAGGCACTTGCTCGTTCTGGGATTGGTAAAATTACGATGATTGATATGGACGATATTTGCGTGACTAATATCAATCGTCAAATTCATGCTATTTCGGGTGAAATTGGTAAGCTAAAAACGGAAGTGATGAAAGAGCGTATTGCGAAAATCAATCCTGAATGCCAAGTACAGATTATTGATGATTTTCTAACAAGCGATAACCTAGCTGAATATATCACTCATGATTATGACTATGTAATTGATGCGATAGATAGCGTACGAGTAAAAGCCGCTTTAATTGCCTTTTGTAAGCGTAATAAAATCAAAATTATCACCACTGGCGGTGCTGGGGGACAAACAGATCCTACGCAAATTCAAATTACTGACTTAAGTAAAACGATTCAAGATCCGCTAGCTTCGAAAGTACGTAGTTTATTGCGTAAAGAATACAATTTTAGCCAAAATCCAAAACGTAAGTTTGGCATAGATTGCGTGTTCTCCACTCAACCTTTAATTTTTCCTAAAATGAGCGAGGGGTGTGAGATTTCAGCAACAATGAATTGTGCCAATGGTTTTGGGGCGGCGACAATGATTACCGCAACCTTTGGTTTCTTTGCAGTCAGTAGAGTTATCGAGAAATTATTAAAAAATTCGACCAGTTAGTTACGCAAACGTTTGCATTTTAATTTGGATAAATTTATACTATCCGCCTAGTGCCAATAAGGAACTAGAAATGCAACACAAATCATACAGTGATATAACTAATAAAAATACGCAACATATTTATTTTATAGAATTTTTACAGCTAAACCTTGAAAAATTACGAGGTTTAGCTGTTTTTTTATGGTTTATCAATAATTTTCAGAAAAAGATCTCTTCTTAATGGGATCTTTTTTTTAGCCTAATTTTAGTCGTAGAGGATAAATAATGAGTCAGTTAATTCGTACCTTAAAAGGACATATTCGTGATGAAGTTATCAAAAAAGGGGGATGGGTAAATGCTCATGCCCATGCAGACCGAGCATTTACGATGACGCCAGAGAAAATCAAAATTTATCAAGAATCTAATCTTCAACAAAAATGGGATTTAGTAGACGAAGTAAAACGTCAATCAACAGTAGAAGATTATTATCGCCGTTTTAGTCAATCTATTGAATTGATGATTTCACAAGGGGTAACAGCTTTTGGGACTTTTGTGGATATTGATCAAGTTTGTGAGGATAGAGCTATCTTAGCGGCTCATAAAGCGAGAGAAGTGTATAAAAATGATATTGTACTAAAATTTGCTAACCAAACCTTAAAAGGAGTGATCGAACCCAATGCACGCAAATGGTTTGATATTGGCTCAGAAATGGTGGATATGATCGGTGGGTTACCTTATCGGGATGAATTAGATTATGGAAAAGGCTTAGAGGCAATGGATATACTGATGGATACTGCAAAATCACAGAGTAAAATGTTGCATGTGCATGTTGATCAATTTAATTCGCCAAGAGAAAAAGAAACAGAACAATTGTGTGATAAGTCTATTGAACATGGTATGCAAGGGCAAGTCGTAGCTATTCATGGTATTTCTATTGGAGCTCATTCAAAAGAGTATCGTCAAAAACTATATAAAAAAATGAAAGCTTGCGAGATGATGGTTATCGCTTGTCCAATGGCTTGGATTGATAGCCCACGAAAAGATGAGGTTTTACCTTTCCACAACGCCTTAACTCCCGCAGATGAAATGATTCCTGAAGGTATCACTGTTGCATTAGGTACGGATAACATTTGTGATTATATGGTGCCATTATGTGAAGGAGATATGTGGCAAGAGTTAAGCTTACTTTCAGCAGGTTGCCGTTTTACTAATCTTGATGAAATGGCAAATATTGCCAGTATCAATGGACGAAAAGTGCTAGGTTTAGATTATTAAATTTATGTATAAGCGGTTACTTACTTTTAAAATTTTGCAAATTATTGAGAGAAAGTTACCGCTTACTTAGGTTATTTAACTTGAGAACGGTAATATTCCCAGTCAAAGTATTGACCGGGATCGATTTTTCTACCGGGGGCAATATCACTATGACCGACAATTCTATCGGGGGTGATTTTTGGGTAAGTTTGCAAAATAGAATGGGTTAGCTGAATAAGCGTTTGATATTGCTCGGCAGTAAAAGGTTGATTGTTACTTCCCTCTAATTCAATCCCGATAGAAAATTGATTACATTTTTCTCGACCTTGAAAGGAAGACAAACCAGCGTGCCAAGCCATATCGTTAAAATTAACATATTGTGTGAGTTTACCTTCTCGATTGATAAAGCAGTGAGCAGACACTCGCAAATCCTTAATTTCTTCAAAATAAGGGTGTTGAGTAGGATCAAGTTTGCCTTGAAAAAACTGATCGACAAAATCGCCACCAAATTCATCGGGAGGCAAGCTAATATAATGAATAACTAACAATGAAATATCATCAATGATAGGTCTTGGATCAAAATGTGGGGATAAAACTCGCTTTTGATCGACAAGCCAACCATTTTCAATCTTTAAAGTTTTCTGCATAGTGTAAATAACGGAAATAAGCTAGAATGAACGTCATTTTACAAGAAAGAGAATAAAAATGCTGAGTTATCGCCACAGTTTTCATGCAGGCAATCATGCCGATGTCCTAAAACATACCGTTTTAACCTTAATCCTAACCGCTTTAAAACAAAAAGAAAAAGGGTTCTTCTATTTAGATACTCATGCAGGTGTTGGTCGTTATAGCTTATTCAGTGCAGAAGCTGAAAAGACAGGGGAATATATTGAAGGGATTGCTCGCCTATGGGAACGAGATGATTTACCCGAAGAAGTTGCCCTCTATATTGCTGAATTAAAGAAAATCAACAAAGGTAAATTACGTTTTTATGCCGGTTCACCACTGCTTGCAGTACAACAACTTCGCCCTCAAGATCGTGCATTATTGACTGAATTACACCCTAATGATTACCCTTTACTTCGCAATGAATTTGCTCGTCAAAGAAATGTAATCACCAAGCGAGAAAATGGTTTTCAGCAATTAAAAGCTGCTTTACCACCAAAAGAAAAGCGCGGGTTAATCTTGATCGATCCGCCTTATGAATTGAAAGAAGATTATGAATTAGTGGTAAAAGGAATCGAAGAAGGTTACAAACGTTTTGCGACTGGTGTATATGCTATTTGGTATCCAGTCGTATTACGTCAGCACACTAAACGTATTGTCAAAGGCTTACAAGCAACAGGGATCCGCAAGATTTTACAAATTGAGTTAGCTGTCCGCCCTGATTCCGATCAACGAGGAATGACAGCGAGTGGAATGATTGTGATCAATCCACCTTGGCAGCTTGAAGCACAAATGAAGAAAATTTTACCTTATTTAACTGAAACCCTTGTGCCAGAGGGAACAGGCAGTTGGGATGTCAGTTGGATTACACCTGAATAATTGAATTGAGGAAATAAAATGCAATCTTATAAACATGATTTTATTGAATTTTGTTTAAGCCGTAACGTCCTAAAATTTGGCGAATTTACCCTAAAATCAGGCAGAATCAGCCCTTATTTTTTTAATGCTGGACTATTTTATACAGGACAAGATCTTGCCAAATTAGGTGAGTTCTATGCCCAAACTATTCAATCGAGTAGTATTGAATTTGACGTGTTATTTGGCCCTGCTTATAAAGGCATTCCAATTGCCACTACCGTTGCCGTTGCTCTAGCAAATCAATTTAATATTGATAAACCTTGCTGTTTTAATCGTAAGGAAGCAAAGGATCACGGGGAGGGTGGAAATTTAATTGGTAGTGCATTACAAGGCAATATTTTGCTTGTTGATGATGTGATTACCGCAGGCACAGCAATTCGTGAATCAATGGAAATTATCAATGCTAATAAAGCAAATTTAGCGGGGGTATTGATTGCATTAAACCGTAAAGAAAAAGGCAAAGGAGACTTATCTGCTATTCAAGAAGTAGAGAGAGATTACCAGTGCCAAGTTTTCTCAATTATTGATTTTGACGATTTACTACAATTTATCGAAAAATCACCGCAATACGCACCATATTTACCGAAAATGAAAGCATATCGAGAACAATATGGCGTTTAACAAGCGGTAACTTTATTCAATTTATTTGCAAAAAAGAGGGCTAATTAGCCCTCTTGCAGTATTACGTAAATGTAAATTATGAACGTTTCATAATTTCAAAGAATTCATCGTTAGTTTTTGCAACGGCTAATTTATCAATTAAGAATTCCATTGCTTCAACTTCACCCATAGGATTAAGGATCTTACGAAGAATCCACATTTTTTGGAGTTCGTCTGGAGTAGTAAGAAGATCTTCTTTACGTGTACCAGAGCGATTAAAGTCGATTGCAGGGAATACACGTTTTTCAGCAATTTTGCGGGATAAGTGTAATTCCATATTACCTGTTCCTTTGAACTCTTCAAAGATAACTTCATCCATTTTAGAACCGGTATCCACTAAGGCTGTGGCAATAATAGTTAAGCTACCCCCTTCTTCCACATTTCTCGCTGCACCAAAGAAACGTTTAGGTCTATGTAATGCGTTCGCATCCACACCACCTGATAAGATTTTACCTGATGCTGGGGTTACAGTATTGTATGCACGTGCTAAACGTGTGATAGAGTCGAGTAAAATTACCACGTCTTTTTTGTGTTCAACTAAACGTTTTGCTTTTTCAATTACCATTTCTGCAACTTGAACGTGGCGAGAAGCTGGTTCATCAAAGGTAGAAGCAATCACTTCGCCTTTTACTGAACGTTGCATTTCGGTTACTTCTTCTGGACGTTCATCGATCAGCAATACAATCAAAATACACTCTGGATAATTGTGCGTGATGCTTTGAGCAATATTTTGTAGCAATACGGTTTTACCTGCTTTTGGTGGCGCAACGATAAGACCACGTTGTCCTTTACCAATTGGTGAAGCAAGATCAAGAATTCTTGCAGTAAGGTCTTCAGTTGAGCCATTACCACGTTCCATTCTTAAGCGTGAATTTGCATGAAGAGGGGTTAAGTTTTCGAAAAGGATTTTACTGCGGGAGACTTCGGGCTTGTCGTCATTGACACGATCGACTTTGAGTAGGGCAAAATAGCGTTCACCTTCTTTCGGTGGGCGAATTTTCCCTTCAATCGAGTCACCCGTTTGTAGATTGAACCTACGAATTTGACTTGGGGAAACATAAATATCGTCAGGACCAGCTAAATAAGAGCTGTCGCCAGAACGAAGGAAACCAAAGCCATCTGGCAAGATTTCAAGAACACCACGACCGAAAATGTCTTCACCACTTTTAGCGTGTTGTTTAAGGATTGCAAAAACGATATCTTGTTTACGTAAGCGGGCTAAGTTTTCTAAGCCCATTTGTTCTTCACCCATACGAACGAGTTCAGATACTGGGGTATTTTTTAACTGTGTAAGATGCATATATAAAATATTTTTTGTTTAAAAAGATTGGGTTTAAGTTTGATTAATTTAGCGATTTTTTATACTAAGAATTGAGTGGCGAAGAATAACCTTAAATTAAAAATATTGCAAATTTTTTATGTAATCTTACCGCTTTTTTGCTTGAAAAAACGTAAAATTGCACCATATTTTAACTTGTCGTTTTTTATTTTCGGTAGAATTATGAAAAAACAGAGTAATGAAACTGTTGATGTTAGGTTGGATAAATGGCTGTGGGCAGCTCGATTTTATAAAACCCGTAGTATTGCAAAAGCAATGATCGAGGGGGGAAAAGTCCATTATAATGGACAACGGGCTAAGGTCAGCAAAACTGTTGAAATTGGTGCCTTTATCAAACTTAGACAAGGAAACGAAGAAAAAGAGGTTGAAGTATTAGCCTTGAGCGATCAGCGAAGAGGTGCGCCAGAGGCACAATTACTTTATCAAGAAACTGAAACTAGTATCAAAAACCGTGAGAAACTTGCCTTCGCTCGTAAAGCTAATGCACTTTCTATGCCTCATCCAGATCGCAGACCGAATAAGAAAGAACGTCGTGATTTGATTAAATTTAAAATAACTAACTCGGAAACACTATGACTTATACACAAGACAATGACAAACTTTACCGCTTTTTATTCCAAAACCGTGCGGTAAGAGGGGAGTGGGTCAGATTAAATAACACATTTACAGAAACTCTAAATACCCACCATTACCCAAAAGCAGTGCAAAATCTTTTAGGGGAAATGTTAGTTGCAACCAGTTTATTAACCGCTACCTTAAAATTTGAAGGCAATATTACAGTACAAATTCAAGGAGATGGACCATTAAAACTTGCGGTTGTGAATGGTAACAATCAACAACAAGTAAGAGCTTTAGCTCGTGTGGAAGGCGAAATTGCAGAACAAGCTACCTTATCTGAAATGATCGGAAATGGCGTGCTAGTGATTTCTATCATTCCAGAAGAAGGCGAACGCTATCAAGGTGTGGTTAGTTTGGATAAACCGACCATTAGTGAATGTTTAGAAGATTATTTTGTTCGTTCAGAACAATTAGAAACACAATTGGTTATCCGTACTGGCGAATACGAAGGTAAGGCTGTTGCAGGTGGTTTACTATTACAAATTATGCCCGATGGTACAGGTACGCCAGAAGATTTTGAGCATTTAGCCACTTTAGCTTCAACGATTAAAGATGAAGAAATCTTTGGATTAACCGCAGAAGAATTACTTTATCGCTTATTCCACGAAGAAAGTGTTGAAGTTTATCCATCTCAAGACACAGAATTTAAATGTGGTTGCTCAAGAGAGCGTTCAGGTGCAGCGATTATGCTTGTTCCTGATGATGAACTTGAAGAAATGCTCGCTGAAAAAAATGGCGTGATTGATATGCAATGTGAATGTTGTGGTACACAATATTTCTTTGATAAAAATGCCATAGATGAGTTGAAAAACGCAGCATAAAGACATCACAAGCGGTTAGATTGGTAAAATATTTTGCTGATCTAACCGCCTGTATATAGAGGATAATATGAACGAAAAACCAATTTTACGTCAAGTGGTATTGGACACGGAAACAACGGGGATGAATTTCAATGGAGCGCCTCATATTGGGCATAACATCATTGAAATTGGTGCTGTCGAGGTTATTAATCGCCGTTTAACTGGGCGGAATTACCACGTTTATATTAAACCTCCTCGAGAAGTCGATGAAGAAGCGATTCAAGTTCACGGTATCACAAATGAAATGTTGCAGGATAAACCGACTTTCGCCGAAATTGCACCAGAGTTTTTAGAATTTATCAAAGGGGCAGAATTAGTTATTCACAATGCTCCCTTCGATGTGGGATTTATTGATCAAGAATTTGCAACCCTTGATAACAACGCACCTAAAGTCGAAGAAATTTGTCAGGTAACGGATAGCTTACAATTAGCCCGTAAAATGTATCCGGGAAAACGTAATAACTTGGATGCTTTGTGTGATCGTTTAGGGATTGATAACAGCAAACGTGTACTCCATGGAGCATTACTGGATGCAGAAATACTGGCGGATGTATTCTTAATGATGACTGGCGGGCAAATTGCTTTGCTTGCCGAAGATGAATCTGACAGTAATATCAATTCACAAGATTATGCCGTTCAACATCAAATAATCGATACGGATGGACTTATCGTTTTATCAGCAACCGATGATGAACAAGAAGAGCATCAAAAATATTTAGAATTATTGAATAAAAAATCTAAAGGAAATTGCTTGTGGACGACCTTATATCCGTCTCAAAATGAACAAGTAAATTAAAATTTCAGCAAATTGTTTAGTAAAAAATCAATTGTTATTTTTTTTAAAAAAATGTTTGACGAGGTCACTTTAAATCATTAATATACGCCTCGTTCTTAGCGGAGTGGTAGTTCAGCTGGTTAGAATACCTGCCTGTCACGCAGGGGGTCGCGGGTTCGAGTCCCGTCCATTCCGCCAACTTATTTAAACAAAACTTGTGTTTGTTTTCGCGGAGTGGTAGTTCAGCTGGTTAGAATACCTGCCTGTCACGCAGGGGGTCGCGGGTTCGAGTCCCGTCCATTCCGCCAATTTATTTAAACGTCATAATATACCTCCTTAGTACGTTAAAGGCAAAGCCCTCTAGATTAGAGGGCTTTTGTTTTTAAATGTCATAAAAATCTAAATCATAGATACATTTATCACCATATAATAGTCTATTTACTTAGAAAAATTTGCTTGATAAACTTCTCAACAGTGTGACATTTTAGGGGGATTTATGACTACTGAAATTCAAGAAAGTGTGGCTAATGATCGCCAACAAGAAATAGTTAAAATTCAAGCTTCTATTATTGAGTTGAAAGAATATTGTTCTATAGAAGATGCTTTTACAGAAGTTGGCAAGAGTATTTCTAATAATCCAATCACAAATATTTTTAAAAAATCAGGATTAAAATTTCAACGTGTAAAAAGTAAGTTATTACCTTTTTGGTTAGTAGAAGCAGTGCATACACTTGATTATGAGTATCAAACCCTCCTTAATATTCCAATCAATGAAGAAAACACAAAGCAGTTAATTATCAATGGTCATACATATGATGTCAAAAATCCAACTTACCAAAAAAGTATCGAGGTACAAGCTACGGGAATTGCTCACTATGAAAATAAGATTAGTAGAATTTTTGATGCTGGAGGGGTATTGATTCAACATGATAGTATTTATCGCGATTACGTAGAACGTAATAACAATGATAAATCACCAGATACAGCTGTTAGTCCATCATTGAGCGAATTAAATCTTAGTGAGAAGATCCCACCAGTAAAACAAAATATTGAGAGAAAAATTGTAAATGAATTTTACAAACTAACAGAATCTACAATAGATAATACACAAGAGTTTAAAGATAAAGTCAGTTTTACTACATGTAATTTGTACTATCATCCAATTTTTACATTTGAATATATCAATCTAGAAACAAATGACATAAAGGAAATTGAAGTAGATGGTATCACGGGAAAAGTCCTGAAGGGTAATATGCTAATATCAATAAAGAATCTTTTAAATAATAATAGAGAAGGCATTACAGAAGTTGCCGCAGAGATTGCAGGCAGTGTAGTCCCAGGTACTGGGTATCTTGTGAGAGAAATTGGTAAAAGAATTAAGTAAGTTAAAATTTATTTTTTAAAACAATTAGTTAAGGGGAGTTTGATCTTCTGCAAATTATAGATGGGCTGATTTATTTCAGCCCTTTTCTTTAGACATTACTCTTAAATTAATCCTAATGATAAGCTGATTTTTCTATGAAATTGTACTTCAATTCATTAAAGGGCAGATCATTTT
>NZ_JARIDQ010000056.1 GCF_029256985.1 Otariodibacter sp.
TGCAAAAATGGGCGGAGATCCGACCGCTATTTGAACAAACCAACCAAGCATTATGGGTACGGGATATAGCGAATGAATTATTAGCAGATGAAACAGAAACCCGCAATTTACTCTATAAAGCAGGAAAGTTAGGCTATCTTGTGCCGATTGTGAAAGATCGCTTTTTGCTACAAGAACAAATCGTTGCCTTTGCTCAAGAGATCAAACAATTTATTGAGCAAAATGGTTCAATTTCAGTTAATCAGTTGCGAGATAAAATCGGTTACGGACGCAAGGTTACTGTGCAGTTAATAGAATACTTTGACCGTTCGGGATTCTTACGCAGAAAAGGTAATGAGCATCTGTTGAGGGATAGAGATATTTATTAACAAACAAGCGGTTAGTTTTCTACAAAATTTTGCAAAAATCTAACCGCTTATAATCTATTAATAATAGATATTATAGAAATAGATGAGCGAAAAGTAAGCCAAATCCTAAACTAAATGCCATACTCAATAAGCCTGGAATCATAAAACTGTGGTTAAAAATATATTTACCAATTTTAGTTGTTCCTGTGCTATCAAAGTCGATAGATGCAATGATCGGACCATAGTTTGGAATAAAGAAGTAACCATTTACCGCTACGAATACCCCAATAAGAATAGGAGCAGGAATACCTAATGCGATTCCTAAAGGGAAAAGCGTTGCAACAGTAGCACCTTGGCTATTAACCAATACAGAAAGTACGAATAATGCAAATGCAAATGCCCATGGTGCAGTTTCCACTAATTCGGACACAAGCCCTTTTACTTCACCTAAGTGAGCTTGCATTAATGTATCGCCTAACCATGCAATACCAAAAATAGCAATAACGGCACGCATACCTGCATGAAAAACTGAGCCTTGAGTAATAGCATGATTATCTGCTTTACACACTAAAATAATGATTGCAGCAACAGAAAGCATTACGATCTCAATAGTATGTGCCATGCCCATTGGACTACCATTAAAGCTTGGGCGAAGAGAAGGAATTGCCCCCATTAAAACAACAAGTAATGCGCCGATTAAGAATAATGCAACAGAGATTTTTGCTGTTGACGTAATCTTAATATCATCGATAGTAGTATTGGCATGGTTTTCTTCGATGTATTTAGGATCTTTTAATAAACGTTGGTAATCAGGATCATCTTTTAATTCTTTACCTAATTTATTCACAATAATACTTGCAAAAAATAATCCTAATATAGTTGAAGGAATTGTGACGGATAAAACATCTTCTAATGAAAAACCTTGTGGTTCCAAATAGTGAACAACCGCTACTACTGCCGCAGCAATTGGGCTTGCTACAATTGCAAATTGTGAAGCAATAACTGCCATTGATAATGGGCGTTCAGGACGAATACCGTTATGGCGACTTACCTCTGCAATCACAGGAAGTACAGAATAAGCAACGTGTCCAGTGCCTGCAAAGAAAGTGAAGATCCAAGTTACCGCTGGTGCGATAAAGGTAATATATTTAGGATGACGACGTAAAATTGCGGTTGCGATTTTGATCATATAGTCTAAACCCCCCGCAGCTTGCATTGCTGCTGCCGCTGAAACAACAGCCATAATCATTAACATAACATCAATAGGTAAACCAGCTGGCTCTAATCCAAAACCAAAGGATAAAATTGCTAAACCAACACCACCCATTACTCCTAAACCAATACCACCTAAGCGAGCACCAATTAAAATACAAAGTAATACAATAGCAAACTGAATTAAAAACATGACAGACATAACTTGCTCCATTGTAATAAGAAAAAAAATCTAAAAATATAAAAAAGGAGATGAAATATACCAATAAATAATTATTCACACTATAATTCAAATCAAATTAAAATTTAAAATACAGGAAAATATATGCAATTTTCAAAAATGCATGGTTTAGGTAACGATTTTGTTGTGATTGATGGCATTACTCAGAATGTTTATTTAACGGAAGATATTATTCGTAAACTCGCAGATAGGCATACAGGCATCGGATTTGATCAACTTCTTTTGGTTGAACCACCTTATGATCCAGAATTAGATTTTCATTATCGTATATTTAATGCTGATGGTTCGGAAGTTGCTCAATGTGGTAATGGGGCAAGATGTTTTGCTCAATTTGTGACATTAAAAGGATTAACCAATAAAACTGATATTGGGGTAAGCACAGCAAAAGGGAAAATGGTCTTAAGCTTAAAAGAAAATGGGCAGATTAAAGTCAATATGGGTGAACCAGTTTGGGAACCTGCACAAGTTCCTTTTATTGCGAATAAATTTGAAAAAAATTATATTTTGAGAACTGATATTCAGACTGTTTTGTGTGGCGTTGTTTCTATGGGTAATCCACATTGTGTTTTGCAAGTTGATGATATTCAAACTGCAAATGTGCATGAATTAGGTCCATTATTAGAGAATCATGAGCGTTTCCCAGAAAAGGCTAATATTGGTTTTATGCAAGTGATTAATCGTAATCATATTAAACTTCGTGTTTTTGAACGTGGGGCAGGAGAAACGCTAGCTTGTGGTAGTGGTGCTTGCGGAGCAGTTGCCGTTGGAATCATGCAAGGTTTACTAGATAATAATGTACAGGTAGATTTACCTGGGGGTCCATTACAAATTGAATGGAAAGGTGAAGGATATCCATTATTTATGACAGGTAATGCGGTTCATATTTATGATGGGTTTATCAAATTATAGTCTTTTGAAAAGTTTTTTATCAAATTAAAGGCATAATTCTGTACTATGCCTTTAATTTGATCTAGTAGTCTTGTAATTTAGTGCGAATTAACTCTACCATTGTTTGTAGTTTTGCTGTTGGTGCAGGAAGTTGATGCATAAACCAACGGAATAATTCAGGATCACTATAACTGAGCATTTCTACAAAGGTATTCTGTTCTTCTTCGCTTAAATCATCGAAATATTGTTGATAAAATGGCATAATCATTTTATCAAGTTCACGCATTCCACGACGACATTCCCACTCAATTTTAAAACGATTCATTAGTTAACCTCTTTAATTCTTAACTCTTTAGGTACTTCAAATACGGTATTTTCTTCACATCCTTCAAGTTCTGTTACTTCATTTGCACCAAGATTTTTAAGATGTTCTACCACTGATTGTACTAGTACTTCTGGTGCTGATGCACCCGCTGTTATACCAATTGTATCAATATTGGTAAGCCAAGCAGAGTCAATATCCTGTGGACCATCAATAAGTTTTGCAGGTGTTCCCATTCTAGATGCTAATTCGGCTAATCTGTTTGAATTTGATGAATTTTTTGAACCGACAACTAGCACAAGTTGTGTAAGTTGAGCTAGATCTCTCACTGCTTGTTGGCGGTTGGTAGTTGCATAGCAAATATCATTTTTTCTAGGGCCTTGAATGGCGGGATATTTCTCTTTTAATGCCTCAATCACATCACTTGTATCATCAATAGATAAGGTAGTTTGAGTCATAAATGTAAGGTTTTGATCTTCTTTTAAACCCAATTTAGCAATATCTTCTACATCTTCTACCAAGAAAATACCACCTTCAGGATTATCGTATTGCCCCATTGTACCTATAACTTCAGGATGACCTTCATGGCCAATAAGAATAGCTTTTGTTCCCTTACGACTTGCTCTAGCCACTTGCATATGAACTTTAGTCACAAGTGGACAAGTTGCATCAAATACTTTAAGTTCACGTTGCTTTGCCTCTTGTCTGACTGCTTGAGATACACCATGAGCTGAGAAAATGACAATAGCACCATCTGGCACTTCATCTAATTCTTCAACAAAAACTGCCCCTTTGGCTTTGAGTCCATCAACAACGAATCTGTTATGTACAACTTCATGACGAACATAAATAGGTGCACCATGAATTTCTAAGGCTAATTCGACGATCGATATTGCACGATCAACTCCGGCACAAAATCCTCTTGGATTGGCTAAAATAATTTTCATTTAATCACTCTTTTTTGATTTTCGGTGTTCTAAGAAGGATTCAAGAATAAGTAACCCTGCACCAACCACAATGCTAACATCAGCAATATTAAAAACGGGATAATGATAAATATCCCAATAAAAATGTAAGAAATCAATAACGTAACCATTATAGGCGCGATCAATGGCATTACCTATTGCTCCGCCAATAATGAGAGCATAACCACTATTTTGTAATTTCAAATCACGTTTATTTTTAAATAACATAACGACTAAGCCAATAGAAATCACAATAGCTAAACCTAAGAATAGGTATTTTTGCCATCCTGAATGATCGGCTAAAAAGCTAAATGCTGCGCCGTGATTACGTGTATAAGTTAAGTCAAAAATCGGCAAAATATTAAGACTTTCATGTAATTCAAAATGTTGCACGATACTGTATTTTGTCCATAGATCGACAACTATGGTAATCAAACTCAGCCATAACCAGACTAATCCTGTTTTCTTCATTATTTTCCCTTTAAATTAAAGTGCATCTTCATTTTCTTCGCCTGTACGAATACGGATGACTCGTTCAACATCGTAAACAAAAATTTTTCCATCACCGATTTTACCTGTTTGAGCCACTTCAATAATCGTATCGATACATTCATCCACTTGTTCATCGCTCACAATAATTTCAAGTTTGACCTTTGGTAAGAAATCAATAGCATATTCAGCTCCACGATATAATTCTGTATGCCCTTTTTGACGACCGAATCCTTTTACTTCAGTAACTGTCATACCCGTAATACCAACGTCAGTTAATGCTTCTCTGACATCATCTAATTTGAAAGGCTTAATAATCGCTTCAATTTTTTTCATAAAATTCCTTAACGTCGAGCAGATTTAGGTCTGAAACTGTCACAAATTTTAGGATCGGTTTCAACATAAATTTCGTTGAGTAATTGTAAACAATAAGGCACAGCACTGAAAATACCACGAACAATCACATTTCCTTCGCTATCTTTCACACCTTCTAAGGTTTCTTTAATTGCTTTCGGTTGTCCAGGTAAATTTAAGATAAGAGAGTCGTGGCGGATTACACCAACTTGACGGGAAAGAATAGCGGTAGGCACAAAATGCAAACTAACTTGACGCATTTGTTCGCCAAATCCTGGCATCTCACGATCAGAAATAGCTAAAGTAGCATCAGGAGTAACATCACGTTTTGCAGGCCCTGTACCACCCGTTGTGAGTACAAGATGGCAAGCAGATTGATCGACTAATTCGATTAATGTTTTTTCGATGATCGGTTGTTCGTCAGGGATTAAACGTGTTTCAAATTCAACAGGGGTAGTAATTGCTGATTCAAGCCAAGATTGTAATTCTGGAATACCTTGATCAGCATAAATACCTTGTGATGCTCTATCTGATACCGATACTAAGCCAATTTTTAGGATTTCTTTGTTTAAACAAGCGGTCATTTTCTCTCACTTTTTTGCAAAAATAGACAGCTTGCTATTCTACCTTGTCAGATTAGTTTTCTAAAGGTTTAATAGTTTTAATCCTAAAGATGAAATAATAATATTCAAAAATTAGTGCGATAACTATAGCAATTTTACCCCAAATATTAGGTAAGACGAAAAGGGCAAAAATACAGAAAGGTGTAGCAATAGCGAGAATACCGACTTTTTGTCTAATGGTCATTGCTCTGTTTTGATCGTACTCTTTTAAGTATTTATCATACAGTTTGGTTGTCATAAACCAAGCTTGTAAACGATCAGAACTTTTACCAAAACAGTAAAGTGCGACTAATAAGAAAGGTGTCGTGGGTAATCCCGGCACAACTATTCCAATAATACCAAGAGCTAGGCACAGGAATGCAATAAGAATATAAATGAGTTTCTTGAGAGTCATAATAAAATTAATTGAGAATAAAACGCATAATCAAATAATAACTGATTTTTAGAAAGTTGCAATGTTGGTTTTTATTCAACTAATAAGGGAGAAACATAATGTTATTTTCTTTATATAAAACTAAAGTTATTATCATGATAAAATGTCCCACATATTTTCATTAACGATAGTTTCTCATTATAAAATTAGGATAGATAATGACCAAAAAACAAATTGATTTAAAAATTTTGGATTCTCGTATCGGTACAGAATTTCCTCTTCCTACATACGCAACAACAGGCTCAGCAGGATTAGATTTACGTGCATTAATGGATGAGCCGTTAGTCGTTGAAGCTGGTCAGACTGTACTTATTCCTACAGGTATATCCATCTACATTGCTGATCCTAATTTAGCTGCGGTTATTTTACCTCGTTCAGGATTAGGGCATAAAAATGGGATAGTATTGGGTAATTTAGTCGGCTTAATTGATTCTGACTATCAAGGTCCGCTTATGGTATCTCTTTGGAATAGAAGCGAAACGCCTTTTACTGTAAATGTGGGTGATAGAATTGCACAATTAGTTTTTGTTCCAGTGGTGCAAGCAAGTTTTAATATTGTTAATGAGTTTGCCTCAACCGAGCGAGGAGAAGGTGGTTTTGGGCATTCAGGTAAACAATAAAATTTGATATTAGTGGTTGTTATCTAATAATAAAGGAGAATAAATGTTATCACCTGTAGTTAGAATTCCGAAGAAATCGGTGAAAGAGCGACAGCAACAGGTTTTAGAGGTACTAATTAATTTGCTTAATTCTGAAAATGGAATGCAACGAGTTACCACTGAACGTTTAGCTGCTGCTGTTGGTGTTTCTGAAGGGGCGTTGTATCGTTATTTTCCAAGTAAAACTAAAATGTTCGAAGCTCTCATTGAGAAAATTGAGCAAACATTGAATAGTTATATTAATGTGAGTAAACGTAAACCAAGTACAGAATTAGCTATCAAATCTATTTTGCAAACTATTTTAGATTTTGCCTATAAAAACCCAGGTGTTACACGAATTCTAACGGGGCATGCTTTAATGTTTGAAGATGATTTATTAAGAAATCGTGTTGCTAAGTTTTTTGATGGGCTAGAACTGCAATTTATGAATATCTTGCAAATGAGTAAATTACGTGAAGGTCGAGCTTTTGATGATGAAAGAGCATTAGCGGGTTATTTAGTTACTTTTTGTGAAGGACAATTTTTACATATGGTTCGTTCACGTTTTATTTCCAATGCTCACCTTCATTTTGAGAAACAATGGATATTTATTCAACCACTCTTTAATAAAACATTATGATTATTCCTTGGCAATCACTCGAGTTAGATACGCTCTACAATATATTAGATTCATTTATCTTAAGAGAAGGAACCGATTACGGTCTAAGAGAACTTTCATTAGAAGAAAAACGGCAACGATTATTAGAACAACTAAAGGTAGAAAAAGTAGTAATTGTATGGTCTGAACTAAACGAAAGTATTGATATTAAAGATAAGAAATCGTTCTTAGAGAATCATTGAATTCATGATAAAATTGCAAGGTTAGCTATAAAGCTAATATTTTTCGAATCAAAGGCTGTTTATTTTTATGAAAGACGTTTCAATTTCAACTGCTCAGTTAGAGAATGTATCACCCGTACCATCCATTCATGATCCCGCTGTTGAGTGGTTTCTTACTCACTGCCATATTCATCGTTATCCAGCAAAATACACATTAATTCATGCGGGAGAAGATGCCGAATCTTTATTTTATATTGTTAATGGCGCGGTATCTGTTTTCATCAAAGATGATGATGGTAAAGAAATGTTGCTTACTAACTTAGGGCAAGGCGAGTTTGTTGGCGAAATTAGTTTATTTGAAGATAGAATGCAACCAAGAACAGCTTGGGTAAGAACAAAAGGAAACTGTGAAATTGCAGAAATTTCCTATAAAAAATTCAAGCAATTAGTTCATTTAAATCCAGATATTTTGATGTACTTATCGGCTCAGATGGCAAGACGTTTAAGAATGACCTCTCGTCAAGTGAGTAATCTAGCTTTTTTAGATGTAACAGGGCGTATTGCTCAAACATTAATGAATCTAGCAAAAATGCCAGATGCGATGACTCATCCAGAAGGTATGCAGATCAAAATTACACGTCAAGAAATCGGGCAAATGGTAGGCTGTTCTCGAGAAACGGTTGGTCGAATCTTAAAAATGTTAGAGGATGATGGACTTATTTCTGCACATGGTAAAACTATTGTTGTGTATGGAACTCGATAATTATGTATATAGAATAGGGAGATTGCTCGCCCTATTCTATTTGATCTAAAACTTGCTCAGGCAAAATATTTTCCATCCCTTTATCATGCAAATAAATCTGATTTTTACCATAAGCCCCAATTAAATTAGGATCGGTTGCCCCATACAAAATAATATTTGGCTTATCTAATGCGGCAGTAAGATGGCTCAAGCCTGTATCAACAGAAATCACGCTCTCTGCATTTGATATTTGATAAGCTAATTCAGTTAGCGTTAATTTAGGTAAGACTTGAATATGATCTGGATGACGTTGAGCAAAACGTTCGGCTCTTGCTTTTTCTTCTGCATTGCCCCATGGTAAGCGAATATTGATATCTCGCTTGATTAATTGCTCAAATAAATCCATCCAATAATTTTCTGGCCAATGCTTATCTGCACGAGTGGTCGCATGAATCGCCACAATATAAGGTTTGCAAGCGGTGAGTTCTTCACCTTTTTTTGCAAAATCTTGTGAGAATCTATCCGCTATTCCATAATCTCCCAAGGAATATTTTATATCGTATCCAAGAGATTGTGAAAAAAGTTGTCGAATACGCTCTACAGCGTGTTGCTGGTAAGAGATCTTATAGGTTTTATCATAAAAGAGTGAAGCAAGGGGTTCACGAATTGAATGGCGATCATAGCCATGTTTCATCCCCTTTGCTAAACGTGTTGCAAATAAGGCACTTTTAAGAAGCCCTTGAGCATCAATAACAGCATCATATTGTTCAGATTGTAATAATATTTTATACGTTCTCCATTCTTCTCTTGTTTTTGCAGAGAATGGGGACTTTCGCCATTTTCGCAAGGAAATAGGAATAACCTTATTAACAGATGAATGCCATAAAGGAATTTCAGCAAAGGCGGACTCAACCACCCAATCTACTTGTAAATCAGGAATGGCTTGCTGTGCATCCGTCAATGCCGGTAATGAGTGGATCACATCTCCCATCGAGGAAGTTTTAATTAGACAAATTTTCATTTTGTAATAATTGAGTTAATTTTTCTAATACTAATTCCGGTTTAATATCAATTAAACTCTGATGATAACCTTCCTCACTATCCTCACCCTTACGAATTTTAATCAGTCCGCCTTCGATTAAACGAATAATGACAGCTTTATCAGAGAGTGGAGGCGTATATTGTGGGCTAGTTGGACCATAGAGTGCTATAAGTGGTCGATCAAGAGCGGCTGCAATGTGCATTAAACCAGAATCATTACTCACAACAGCAACACACTCTGAAATAAGATCAACAGCTTGGTTGAGATTAGTTTTCCCTGCCAAATTTATGCAATATTGTTGCTGAGGTTGAGAAAGTGATTGACGAATAGATTCACCAACTGGCTCATCTTTTTGCGAACCAAATATATGAATAGCATAACCTTGTTCAATTAACATCCGTGCTAAATTTGCATAATGATAATGAGGATAACGTTTAGCTGGACCAAACTCTGCTCCCGGACAAAAGCCAATCACTTTACGTCCCTCTGCACCATTCAATAGTGGTTCAAATTGTTTATGACTTTGGGCAACTTCAGCTAAATTTACTTTTAATTTTGGATAAATAATCGGTAAATCGTCTGCGCTTGGAATACTACTTTTTTCATAGGCTAAAGTTAGATAACGTTGGACCATCATTGGATAATCTTGCTTATTGCTACGAATATCATTTAATAACCCGTAACGCATTTCACCTTTCCAGCCTCTTCTATAAGGAATTTTTGCAAAAAAAGGAATAAAAGCTGATTTTAATGAATTGGGTAACACTATTGCCATATCGTATTGATATTGCAGGCTTTTACCAAGATTATACCGCTTAGCTAAAGCAAAACTCCCATGACCAATAGGCATTGAAATGGACTGACGAATTTCTGGCATTCTAGATAACAATGGACGACTCCAATCTGGTGCCATCACATCAATTTGAGAATTTGGATATTGGATTTTAAGCTGTTGATATAGTGCGTGTGACATCATCATATCCCCAACCCAAGATGGCGCTATCACAAGAATGTTCACATTAATCTCCTTTTTTAATACAACCTATTGCTAGTATATTATTACGATTATCACTTAATGTTCCAATTCCGTTTAAGTCTTCTGACCATATCCATCGAATATTACTGTAGCGCTTTCCTCTACTCGTGACTGTTGGAGATAAAGTATGTGTAATGTGATTAAAAGTAACACTTATCAAATTACTTTTCTCGGGGATGGATTGAATCTTTAAATTTTGTTCTTTTTCACAGAGATAGAGATTAATAATCTGTTTTTTTACAGTGCCTCTTCTAGATTCAATTTGAGTTGTTTGTTGAATTTGCGCTTGATCAGTTTCTATTTTTTTTTGCAACTGCTCAACAGGTGCAATTGTTGTTAAACTACAAGCAGTTAAACTCATACAACATAAAAATTGCCAAATATTTTTATATCTCAATGAATACATAAAGACTATCCTTAATGAGTTAGTTTAGTTAGAAAAAAAAGAGCAACTTAATAGTTGCTCTTAAATATTAAGTATTATTATTTGTAAATATAGCTACCATTCGCTTGACGAGTAAATTTCCCAGCAGAGCCTATTCTCATTTCAGTTACTCTATTATTGCTATCCAAGTGTACAGTAATTTTCTCTCCAGCTTTGAGATTACTTACAATATTATTTGTTTTACTCATTGCATTTACATCAGAAATATTAAGGTTGTGATCTCTAAATACTTGCATTAATGATACACCTTTCGGAACTGTCATTGTTTTAGTTGATGCATTAGACTCAATTCTTGCTGATTGAGTGTGAGTAGTATCTTTTCTTGTATTAGTTTTATTAGATGTATGAGTAACATTTCTTTGAGAATGTTTCACCACAACAGGTTCTTCTTTACGAGTTACAATTCTATTTGTATTTGGAACTGATTTTTTTACTGACGTCATATTAGTAGAGTGGCTAGAGTCAGTCGAAGTAGATGAAAGTGATTGTTGTGATTGTGTTGCAGGTACTGATTGAATAACCTCTTGCTGAGTGTTAGGTGTAGCAGCTGAAGCAGTATTTACACTATTATTTTTGCTGTTATCTAAAACAATTTCTTGCCCTTCTCCTTCTGAAAGAGGTTCAGTACTATTGGTTGCTTGTCCAGTCTGTTGAGCTTGTAATTGTAGCTCTTTGGCTTCCTTCTCTGCTCGTTTTGCTTCTTCCTCATCAACAGGACGGAATTCAATAGGCAGACTAGTCCCTTGTTCTTGTAATGATTCTACAGTTTCTGGAGTTTGTGGTTTTAACAAGAAAAATACGAGTAATAATGCTAATACAATAAGAATTACGATAAGCAAGCGACGATATTTGGAAGGTACTTTATCACCCTTTGCTGACTCTGATTTATGCTTATTACCTGACGATGTTTGAGGAATTACCCTTTCTGCACCTAAGGTTGGTGGAGTTTGTGTGTCTGTTGTATTCTTCGCTTCTTCAGTGGTAGCACTTGTTGTCAAGATAGGATCTGTCTTAAGATTTACCTGTTCTTGACTAATTGGATCAATCTTTTCATCTTTTTCTGATACTGGAGGAAATGCAAATCCCGTGGCTTTTGAAGGAGTTGTATCATTTGTCGTATTATCATGTGAGTGATTATTTTCTTTTTGCATAATTTGTTGTTCTTCCAAAGTAGGTAAATTTATGGTCAGAGCTTCTGGACGTTTCATTACAGGATTGAATGTATGACCAGGCGATTTATCCGAATGTAAGGAAATAAATACATCAGATTTTTCAAGTTTTATACTATTCATACGAGATTGTAAACTACTAGTTTTGTTACTATCTAAATCCAATTCATCAAGCTTTTTATACTGACTCATTAATCATTTCCAAATAAATATATTCGAATAATATGGTGGTATTCTAAATTATTTCTCTATGTTCATCACGTTCTTTCTGTCTAAATAGTCACCATTAATTTAAAATTTAGTCATAATTAGATAAATTTTCTGTATTACTACATAATTTTTTCGAGATAGATCGTGAAAATCATATAACCTAATTGTAGAAAAACTGATGTGTACATAAAGTAGTTAGGTAATTTCACATAATTAGCATAATTACTAAGGAGCAAAACTATGAAGAAAATTACACGTTACACATTAAGTTTATTATTCTGTTTTTACACCGCCATTTCGGTTGCTAAAAATGAATCAAAATCTAATTTAGTCACGTCAAAAGTTGAAACACAGGTACTTTCTGAAAAGAATCAACAAAATATCAAACCAAATGCTGTAAATATCAATACTGCAACGGCAACTGAAATTCAGGATAAATTGGTAGGCATCGGTACCAAGAAAGCTCAAGCAATTGTGGAATATCGTGAAAAGAATGGGCAGTTTTTATCAGCAGAGCAAATTACAGAAGTTTCTGGTATTGGACCTGCAACACTAGATAAAAATCGTGAACGTATTATCCTAAAATAATTTGACTAGCAATTTAGCACTGGCTTTGTCGATAAAACCTATTTAATTGTAAACTATGTGGCATTTGTTATACTGTTTTCTCTATAAAACAAGGGAAAACAGGATAACTCAATGTCATTAAAACCATATACATCACCAACCTACGTTCAACGCTTAAAAATTGCTTTCCAATATGTTGTACCACAATTAGGACTCACTAGAGTAGCGGGTTGGTTTGCCGAAAAAAAATGGGGAGTAGTCACTCACTTTGTGATTAAAATGTTCGCAAAGAAATATCAAGTTAATTTAGATGAAGCTGAAAAAACTAACCCAAAAGATTATGCTACCTTCAACGAATTTTTTATTCGTTCTTTAAAAGAACATGCACGACCAATTAATCAGGATAACCAAGCACTGTGTTTACCTGCTGATGGTCGTGTGAGTGAGCTTGGACAAATTAAAGAAAATCAACTATTACAGGCTAAAGGTCATCCATTCAATCTTGAAACATTACTGGCTAATGATTTTGAGTTAGCAGAAAAATTTAAAGATGGTCAATTCATTACAACTTATCTTTCACCAACAGATTACCATCGTGTACATATGCCTTGTGATGCTACATTGAAAAAAATGATTTATGTGCCGGGTGAATTATTTTCGGTTAATCCATTTTTAGCAGAACACGTACCCAATTTATTTGCACGTAATGAACGTGTTATTTGTGAATTTGAAACTGTATTTGGTCCAATGGTACAAATTCTTGTAGGAGCAACAATCACAGCCAGTATGAGTACGGTTTGGGCAGGAGTTATTAATCCACCAAGAGTAAAAGACGTATTGGTTTACCATTACTTAACTGAAGGTGAAAGTGTAGTGCACCTGAAAAAAGGGCAAGAAATGGGGGCATTCCGTTTAGGTTCAACGGTCATTAATTTATTCCCTAAAGATACAGTCACTTTTGAAGATTACCTTAAAACGGGTGAACCACTAAAAATGGGCGAACGTTTGGCCAAAATTAACGAATAATTGATTAAGCGCAGTACATCTATATGTGTTTTGATACATAATGAAGTAACCTTAGATAAAAAATAATAGGCAAATGAAGAAAAAATTATTACTTCCACTTATCATCTTTCTTGGTTTGATTATTGCATTTGTTGTACAACTACAACGAAATGCTTCAGGTAACGATCCTAAAATATTAGAATCCGTCTTAGTCGGTAAAAAGATTCCTGAATTTCAATTAGAATCTTTAGCTAATGCACAGAATACCGTTAATTCAAATATAGTCAAAACAGGCTCTCCAAGATTATTAAATGTCTGGGCAACTTGGTGCCCTACTTGTTTTGCAGAGCATCAATATTTGACTCAGCTTGAGAAAGAAGGCATACAAATTGTTGGGATTGATTATAAGGACGAAAGAGAAAAGGCATTAAGATTCCTCAATACTTACGGCGATCCTTACCAAGCGATTGTTTATGATCCGAAAGGCTCTTTAGGTTTAGATTTAGGTGTATATGGCGCACCAGAGACCTTTATTATTGATGGTCAAGGTACTATTCATTATCGTCACGTAGGTGATGTAAATGCCAAAGTTTGGAATGAAGTGCTTAAACCTATTTATGATAGTTTAAAATAAAACGATGAAATTAATCAAACAAATCTATTTTTTTAGCTTACTTTTCATATCTTCCTTCTGTCTTGCCAGTATTGAGATATTGGAATTTGATAACCCACAACAAGAATCTGATTATTTAGCATTGATTCAGGAATTACGTTGTCCACAATGTCAAAATAATAATATTGCGGACTCTAATGCAATCATTGCTGCGGATATGAGAAGTAAAACTTTGGAGTTATTAAAACAAGGGAAAAGTAAATCAGATGTGGTAGATTATATGGTGGAACGTTATGGAAATTTTGTGACTTATGATCCTCCATTGACTCCAGCAACAATTTTCTTATGGTTAATCCCTGTATTATTACTTATTTTAGGATTCGGAATTATTTTTAAGAGTAAACGTAATCGCTCACAAGCGGTTAGTTCGTCACCTCAAAATACAAAAAAACTCGATCAAGATCGTCTTAATGCGATTTTAAAAGATAAGGAATAATGATGAATTTTTTTATTACTATTGGTGTAATTACGGTGGTTATTTGCTTAATTGCCTTTTATCCTCTACTTAAAACATCGATTCAAACAAACGGACAGAAACGTAATACATTAAACAAAGCATTTTATTTTGATCGTCTAAAAGAAGTTGAACGAGAAACTGAAGAGGGAGTAATAGATGATCCTGAACAAACTACGCTAGAGTTACAACAAAGCTTATTAGACGATATACCTGAACAGCCTGATCAAGTGATTTTAAGCCAAAAAAGCTTAGGTAAAATTTGGTTTTTTGCTTTGTTGTTATGTGTTGCTGGGATTAGTTCAGCAGTCTATTTTAACGTGGGATCGTGGTTTACTGGCACTATGTTGGAAAAAAGCCACGATAAGCTCAGTTATTTTTATGAACGTTTAAAAACAGAGGAAGAGCAACCATTTACTAGCGAAGAATTGAATCAATTTGCTATGGCATTACGAGTTGAATTGCAGAAAAATCCAAAAGATGATAAATCGTGGTTTATGCTCGGACAGATTGGTATGGCATTAGAAAATGGGCAACTTGCTTTAGATAGTTTTACTCAAGCAGTAAGATTAGCGCCACAGAACCTGCAATATAAAGAGAGCTATGCAAGATTATTGCTGTTTTCGGCTGATCCAACAGATAAGGCAAAAGGAGAGGAATTAGTCAAAGAAATTATTCGTATTGATCACACTAATACCGAAGCATTAAGTTTATTAGCATTTTCAGCATTCGAGCGAGAAGATTATCAAATGGCAGCAATGACTTGGGAAATGATGTTGAAATTACTTCCTGAAGATGATAATCGACGTGAAACAATTCGGCGTAGTATCCAATCTGCATTATTAATGTTAAAGAATGGCGGAAAGTCAGAGACCATATCTAAGTAATATATAGCCATAAAACAATTTTTTATGGCTCTTTGTTATCAAAATTTATTCTATTAGGGAAGCATTATGGAGTTAATATCAAATTACCTTCCGGACTTTTTACAACAACCATTATTTTGGGTTATCGTTGCCTTAATCTTTGCAATTTGGCAGTTTATGCTAAGTAAAATTAGAATGGATATTATTGCTTTGCTGATTATTGCATTTTTCAGCCTTAGTGGGATTTTGACAACACAAGAAGTCTTTGCGGGATTAAGTGATCCTAATGTTATTTTGATTGCTTTACTTTTTATTATTGGCGAAGGTTTAGTCAGAACAGGAATTGCTTATCAAGTTAGCGAATGGTTGATGAAAATGGCCGGAGAGAGTGAAATTCGGGTACTCATTTTATTAATGTTATCTATTGCGGGGTTAGGTTCTTTTATGAGTTCAACTGGTATCGTTGCTATTTTCATTCCTGTAGTACTTGCTATCTGTTCTAGTATGCGAATATCTCCTCGTCGTTTAATGATGCCATTGAGTATCGCAGGGCTTATTAGTGGCATGATGACTCTCATTGCAACACCTCCAAACTTGATTGCTCATTCAGAATTAGTAAAAGAAGGATTTGAAGGATTTAGTTTCTTTAGTTTTACCCCCGTTGGACTTAGTGTATTGATTCTTGGAATCGGTTATATGTTGATTGTTCGTCGGTGGTTGGATAATGGAGAAGAGATAGTCGAAGATCGTCAACAATCTGCTTCAATATCACAGCTAATCCAAACGTACCATTTAGATGGGCGAGCTAAAATGGCATTAATTAATGAATCATCTCCGTTAGTAGGTAAAACTATTCAAGAGTTAAATTTACGACGTGAATATGGGTTAAATATTATTGCAATTAAAAGAGTAAAACATTTTCGTAGTATTTCTATTAGCGCTTATGGAGATACAACATTACAAGCAAAAGATATATTATTCCTTGATGTTAATGTAGAAAAAGAAAAATTTATAGAATATTGTCAACAATTTGCCTTAAAGCCAATAGAAATTAAAGGTGAATATTTTTCTGATCACGTAAAATCTATTGGTATGGCAGAAATATCTTTACTCCCAGAGACAGAAAGTATTGGTAAAACCCTTGCTGAATTAGAGTTTAGATCACGTTATGGTACCTCTGTGATTGGCATTAAACGGGATGGCGAAATTATTCAAGATGATTTTATCAATACTCCTTTAAAATTTGGTGATATCTTACTCATCATTGGTATTTGGAAAGATATTATCTCGATGAATAAAGCAAATCGTGATTTCTTTTTACTCAATACGCCGGAAGAAAGTAAACAAGCCTCTCCCGCTCTCAGCCAAGCACCTCATGCAATTTTTTCTGTCTTGATAATGGTTGTATTAATGATTACAGGTATTGTGCCTAACGTTGTTGCAGCATTAATAGGTTGCTTAATGTTAGGTAAATTTCGTTGCATTGATATGAAAAGTGCCTATGAATGTATCCATTGGCCAAGTTTAATTTTAATTGTGGGAATGATGCCTTTTTCTATAGCGTTGCAAAAAACAGGGGGAATTGAACTATTGGTCTCCGCTTTATTAGATATTATGCAAGGCATGGATGTTCATATTGTACTAACTGTCTTATTCGTATTTACGGCGATAGTGGGAGCGTTTATTTCTAATACTGCAACTGCTATTTTGGTCATGCCTATTGCTATCGCTATTGCGAATCAGCTTAATTACTCTCCAATTCCATTTGTAATGATTGTTGCTGTTTCTGCATCAGCAGCATTTATGACTCCAGTATCATCGCCAGTTAATACAATGGTAATGACGCCAGGTGGTTATAAATTTATTGATTTTATGAAAATTGGTGTGCCGTTTACTTTGATTGTAATGCTGTTTTCCGTCTTTTTTATACCGGTACTATTTCCACTTTAATTAACGATTTTACGACCTATATTTGTATAATATTGCTGATGATTAAAAGAATAAAAGGATAAAATATGATTAATAAAGATACTCAACTTTGTATGTCCTTGTCGGGTAGACCCGGTAATTTTGGAACTCGTTTTCATAACTATTTATATGAAAAACTAGGATTAAATTTTGTTTATAAAGCCTTTTCTACTCAAGATATTGAACATGCAGTAAAAGGTGTGAGAGCCTTAGGTATTCGTGGTTGTGCCGTTTCTATGCCTTTTAAGGAAAGCTGTATCCCTTTTTTAGACGAACTATCTCTATCAGCAAAAGCAATAGAATCTGTTAATACGATTGTAAATACTGATGGTTATTTAAAAGCATACAATACAGACTATATCGCAATTGAAAAATTAATTGCAAAATATCAGCTGGATCCTACCGCTAGTGTGATTGTTTTTGGTAGTGGCGGTATGGCAAAAGCAGTGGTTGCCGCCTTTAAACACTCAGGATTTGAGAATCTTAAGGTGTATGCTCGCAATAAGCAGACAGGACAATATTTGGCAAATTTATATGGTTATATCTATATTGATACCTTAGAAAGTACACAAGCAGATATTTTGGTCAACGTTACACCTATTGGTATGGTTGGTGGAGCAGAGGCAAATTCGCTCTCTTTCCCAGAAACCTTGATTCAACAAGCTAATGTGATCTTTGATGTAGTAGCATTACCTGCTGAAACTCCACTAATTAACTATGCACAATCACAAGGAAAACAAACAGTGTCAGGCGCTGAAGTTATCGTACTACAAGCTGTTGAGCAATTTGAGCTTTATACTGGTGTTCGTCCAAGTGATGAATTAATTGCTGAGGCAGCAAATTTTGCTCGACAAAATAGTTAATTGGGCTATATAAACCACATAAAAAAGGGTGTTACGAATGAATAATACCCTTTTTGCATTTTTATAAATAGATCTCACCGCTTGTTTTAGGCTTTTTTCTGGATATATTTATGATAATGAAGTTGTAGCCATTGGAGGCCAACCACCGCAATTACATTATCAATTTTACCTTCTTCCACCCATTGATACGCTTGTTCACGACTGACAACGTGAACTAGAATATCCTCATTTTCTTCTTTTAAACCGTGAATACCGCCCACTTCAGTGCTATCTACTAAGCCAAGGAAAAGATGCAAACGCTCAACTGCACCACCTGGACTATCCCAAATACTAACTGCGTGTTCTAGATTACTTATCGTGATTCCCGCTTCTTCTTTACTCTCACGAATAGCCACTTCTTCTGGTGATTCATTGGTATCAATCATACCTGCAATCAATTCAACCAACCAAGGTGAACTTGAGCTGTTGGGATCATAAGCACCAATACGTACTTGCTCGACTAAGATGACGTTATCTTTAACAGGATCATAAGCAATCACTGCTGATGCGGCCCCTTTAATCATTAGCTCCCGAAGTACTTCACCACTCATGCCTCCTGAAAATAACTTGTGGCGGAAAAATACTTTTTTAAGTTCAAAATGCCCTTTATAAACGACTTCTTCACGGATAATCTCTAAATCTTTTTGGGAAAATTGATGAATTTTACTCATATTAACCTCTCTTTAGCTTTTACGTAAGCGTTCGCTATGCACAACATAGAGTGCGATAATCATCACCAAAATTGCTATAGCAAATAGTAGTGTATTTATGGCACTAGAATGATCCACAATAATAAGGCGAACCATTGCAGTGATACCGATGTACAAAAAATAACGCAATGGAAAATGATAGTTATACTTAAAATATTGCACAATGAGCGCAAGAAATTCAAAGTAAAGGAAGAAAATCACAATTTTCTCAACAATTTGAAATTTCTCATTAGGTATAAGTAGTATTTCAATTAATGAATAGGCTTCAGAAAATAATGCATAGGAAAGGAGTAAGCCAATACTTAATAAGGAAATATTTAATAACCACTGAAACCCTTCAGATATAATTTTTCCAAATTTGGAATGTTTATTTTCTAAGTTTAATTTTGACATAATTAATTTACTTGATAAATAATTGGAGAAAATGTTGTTGAATGAAATTGCCCATTTTGCCATTGGGTAACATTGGGTAATGATAGCATAGTTCCTTCTTGTTCAATGAAATAAGCTAAGTAAAAAGGTAATTGATGATAAAAAAATAATTGTCCTTGTGGACAATATTTAGAGATGATTTTTTGTTCGCTCAAAGAGTGTTTCACCTCAGATAATTTCACGATCCCTACCCCTTGTGATTTTAGAATCGCTTCCCTTAAACACCAACTCAAATAAAAACGATCGGTAAGATTCGTTAACTGAGGCAAAATGGTTGAAGTATTGATTTCATCAATCTCTTGCGCTGATGCATAATAATTCAATAACTCATTATAACGTCTGATTTTTTGTGGATGTTCAATATCTATTCCTACCACTTTTTGCTGAGTTGCATAGCGAAAAATTACAGCGACCCAATCACCAGAATGGCTAATATTAAAATCAATCTGGGGGTGTAAAATATAAGGACGATCACTTGATGTACGGTAAATCTGGTCTAATAGCTTTGTATCTAGCTGATATTTTTCAAATAATTGATATAAGATAAAATGCGCAACTCGACGGCTTTTCCATTTTTTTATCAGTTTTTCTGATGGATTAGACTGAATAGGTTTTGCATAATTTAAAAATTCATCAGGTACGATTTCATTATGATGAGCAAAAACAATATCCAAGCGGTCAGTTTTATTCATTATTTTACCTATTGATTTTGGTCTTACAGAAACAATCATTGAGGTGATCATCAACTAATCCCATCGATTGCATAAAGGCGTAACAAATTGTTTCACCCACAAATACAAAACCTCGTTTTTTTAATTCCTTAGACATTAACGATGAAATAGCCGTTTTAGTTGGAATACTGTTCGTATTAGGCACATCATTAATGATTGGTTGATGATCAACAAAAGACCAAATAAATTGGCTAAAATCTTCGCCATTTTGTTGCATGGTTAAATAAGCTTTCGCATTTTTAATTATGGCATTTAATTTTAAATGATGACGAATTAAGCCTTTATTTTTCATTAAATTATTAATATCTATTTCTGTCATCGCAACAATTTTTTCAGGCTTAAAATAATGAAAAGCTTGGCGATAGTTTTCTCGTTTTTGTAATACCGTGATCCAAGCTAACCCTGCCTGTTGCCCTTCCAAACACAGTTTTTCAAATAGTTTCTGACTATTGTATTCAGCTTTTCCCCATTCATTATCGTGATAATCAATATAGATTGGTTGAGAAGATACCCATTGGCAACGAGTCTGCATTTTACAAATTCCTTATACAAAATAACCGCTTGTGATTGCTACAAGCGGTTAGATTATTTTACCAAATTAACAGAATAAGTTAACGTTTTGGTAAATAGCGAGTTGGGTCGACAGATTTTCCAAGATAACGAATTTCAAAATGTAATTTGTTAGTATTAGTACCAGTGCTACCTAAAGTCGCAATAGTTTCACCTGCTTTTACATTATCTTGTTCATCAACTTTAATTTGGTCATTATGCGCATAAGCACTTAAGAAATTATCGTTATGTTTAATAATAATTAAGTTACCATAACCTTGTAATGCATTACCTGCATAAACGACTTTACCTGCAGCAGCTGCTTTAACCGCTTGACCTTTAGTTCCTGCAATATCTATCCCTTTATTACCACCTTCAATAGATGAGAATCCAGCAATAATACGCCCTTCAGTTGGCCATTTCCATTTAATTGAAGAAGGAGGAGTTGCAGTATTGGTATTCTTATTTATGGATGCAGTACTTGCTGAGACTGTCGCCGTTGTTGCTGTAATTCTTGGCGTTGTTGCTGTAATTCTTGGTGTTGGGTTTGGTGTGGAAGCTGCTGCCCCAGCCTTAATAGGGCCAGTTACTGTACCATCTGAACCATAAGCTGTACCATTAGGTGCTTGAGTATAAGTTACCTGTGGTTTGACTGGTTCAACAGGAGCGGGTTCAGGTTTAGGTGCTTGCTGTACCTTTTGTTGAACAGTCGGAGTTACTGAATTTGCAGTTTGTGTTGAAGTATTACCAAGTTTGAGTACTTGACCAATTCGTAATGGATAAGGTTCTTGAATATTATTAAGTGCAGCAACCTCTTTAACATCCTTACCTGCAATGTAAGCGACAAGAAAAATTGTATCACCTTTCCTTACTTTATAAGTATCACCGTTATAAAAACCTTTATCTATTTGGCTATAAATAGGTACATTTTTTTCATCACGTGGAATAGTAAAATCTTGTGATACAGTAGCAACAGGCTGAGATTTTGGTGCAGGCTTAGGTGCAGCTACGGGTTTAGGAGTACTAATTGGCGTTGGAACAGGTTGTGGAGCACTCACTGATTGAGTTATTGGTTGCGGTGGTGCTTGATACACTGGTTGTGGTATTGGTTGTGGTATTGGTTGTGGTTGCGCTTGATACACTGGTTGTGGTACTGGATAAGTTGGTGCTGTCATTGTACTTGGCATAGGTGTATTTTGTATATCAGTTTGCCAGCCATAACCAGCCTCTGGTACAGATTGTATTGCTCTAGAATTTAATGAGCCATGTGCATCTACAACAGGAGCGGGTGGATTGGAACTACAACCAGCTAAAATCATAGCGGTAAAAGGTGCGAATAAAAATTTTTGCATAATTTTTCCTTTAGTAAAAAATGAAAGTAACCTATGTTTACTTTCATTTTTCATTTATTTTTAATTACTGTAAACGAAGTACTTGACCTACTTTTAATTGGTAAGGCTGAGTTAGATTATTTAATGTCGCAATTTCATTAGGTGTTTTGCCAGCAAGATAGGAAATTAAAAATAGTGTATCACTTTTCCCTACAGTATAAGTATTTTCAGTATAACAGCCTTTTGTAATTTTAGTATAAACTGGTGCATTATTCGCATCTCTTACTACTTGACAGTTTCCAATAGATTCTGTTTGATTATAGCCATAATTTGTTTGTTGCTGTGTTGGTTGAGTATATCCATAATTGGACGATGCTGGTTGACTATACCCGTAACTAGGTTGTGAAACAGGTTGATTCATGTTGCTTGGCATATCTATAGGTTGTGCTTCTGTTTGCCATGCAGGTACGTTTGCATCAGCTACTTCTGCAGAAGAGGATTCTGAACTCGAATTTGTAGTACAGGCAACTAGTAACATTGAAACAATAGGGAGTAGTAAAAAAGATTTTTTCATATTCAAGATTCCTTTTATTTTAAGAATGTGTAAAGCATATAGGCAATTGTAGCAAGAACTACGCTTCCCCAACCAATGATTTCAATAGAACGGCGAATTTTTTCAGAGTATTTTTCTCCACCCCATGCGGATAATTTTGCCACAATAATGAAACGAGCAAAACGAGAAATTGCAGATGTAATGACAAAAGGAAAAAATGTCATTTGCATTACGCCTGCACAAATTGTGAATATTTTGTAAGGAATAGGAGAAAAACCTGCTAGGAAAATAACGGCAATCCCCCAAGTTTCAAACCATACAATCATACGATCAAAATTAGCTTGCATTCCCCAATCTGTAATAAAACTTCTAATCCAATCAAATGCAAAATACCCCAAAGTATAACCGATCATTCCACCAACTGCAGAAGCAATTGTTGTATAAATAGCATAACGAATTGCCATTTTTGGTTTACTCATCGACATTGGAATAAGTATTACATCAGGTGGAATAGGAAAAAATATTGCTTCAATAAAACTTACTAACATTAGCCAATATGTTGCAAATTTATGTTTGGATAATGTCATTGTTTTATCATAAATTGGACCAAAGAGTTGCATTTATAAAATACCTTTCAATGTTTCAATAGAGTGATGAGCTGTCATATCTGCATGAATTGGTGTGACAGAAACAAAATTATTGTCGATTGCGTAAAAGTCTGTACCTTCTTTGTTATCAATGGGCTTACCACCGGCACCAATCCAATAGATGTTTGCCCCTCTAGGGTCTTGCTCTCTGATAATTTCAGCAGCGGCCGAGCGTTGTCCTAGACGTGTACTTACCAATCCCTTCAATTCATTATAAGGTAGATTAGGTACATTGATATTTAATACTTGATTAGCTGCTACACAGCATTGAGTTAGTTTAGGCAATAAATCTAAAACCACTTTTGCAGCAGTGTCAAAATGACTTTTTCCTGAAAGGAAGTTTGAACCATGTTGTCCAGTTAAAGAAACGGCAACAGATGGCAATGGTAAATGACGACCCTCTAAAGCGGCAGCAACTGTGCCTGAATAAATTACATCATCACCTAAATTTGATCCATGATTGATACCTGATACAACCAAATCAAATTTAGTATCTAATAACCCATTTAATGCTAAATGTACGCAATCAGCTGGTGTACCCGCAATGATTGCATAATCGCCATTCTCAAATTTGTGGATTCGTAATGGATCCACTAAAGTAAGGCAACTTGATGCTGCACTTCTATTTCTATCTGGTGCGACGATAGTGACATTATGCCCTGCATCACGTAATGTTTTTGCTAAAACTTGAATACCTGTGGCATTAATGCCATCATCGTTACTTAATAAAATGTTCATTTTTTATCCTTAAAAATTATTGTTCTTCTATTTGAATTAATTCTCTGACTAGTGCCGTAGCATAGCTTCCCGAAGTTAAAAAGAAATGTAAACGTAATCCTTCTTGTTCAAATTGCCATGTGAAATTTTGAGGCTTACAAAGCATTGATCGACGTGTTGCATTAGTCCGTTCTTGAGCCATTAAATTCAATAATAATTGCTGTTCGTCAATGATTTGTTGTTCCAAATAAGATACTACTTGGGTTGGTGTATCTTCCCCAACTAACGGTGCGGTAAGTAAAATATCTCCAGAATCTAACCGCTTGTTAAGATCAGATAATTCCTCAATTTTGGCAACAAACCAACTGTTTGAGCCTGCTAATTGCATAATATCATGTTCAGCAACTTGGTTGAGCATTCCTGCAGAAATACGCTCTGAGACCACACGATTAAATATTTCACTCCGTGCAGCTGAGAGATAAAAACTCCGTTTTTTACGATCTTTTACTTTAATCTCACCGTTTGCCCATCGTTGAGCTTGGATTAGATTATTCCCATCTCGTCCAAAGCGTTGTTCGGTAAAATAATTAGGAAATCCAACCGCTTGTAATTCTGTTAAACGGGAAGTTAGCTCATCACTTTGTTTTACATCTCTTAGTAATAATTCAAACTGATTACCGAATAAACTGCCTATTCTGATTTTACGATTGTGACGAGTGATCTCAATAATTTCGACCCCATCTAATTGAAATTCATCAAAGTTAGGTGTTTCTTTACCCGGCATATGTAAACAAAACCATTGTTCAGTAATTGCGTGGCGATCTTTAAGCCCTGCGTAACTCATATTTTTTGCTGAAATACCAACAAAAGCAGCTAATTTCTCACCAACAAATAAGGTATTTGCATTGGTTTTGCGAATCTTAACTGCAACAAATTCGCCTTCTCCCGTTAAAGGATAACCTAATTCTTCTTTTACAATAAAATCAGCAAACTCTGCTTTTAATTTTCCTGTTTGTTCCGGCTTTCCTAATAAATATGCTAATTGATTCATTTTTTCTCTTTCAAAAGTATTTTTCAATACTCAACTATCTATCTAGTACATAGTTTATCAGTTATTTCTTGATCTTGATTTGAATTCTTGCTGAAAAATATCAAATTTGTTCTAAAATTTGGTATAGTTCGCCCTGATTATGATTCATATTTAGTTTATTTAGGAGAAATTAAAATGGCACGTCGTCCTTTAGTTATGGGAAACTGGAAATTAAACGGTAATAAAAAATTTACTAAAGAATTAATTGAAGGTTTAAAAAAAGAACTTGTAGATGTTAAAGGTTGTGGAGTTGCAATTGCACCACCTGTAATGTATTTAGCAGAAGCAGAAGCTGCATTAGCGGGTCAAGATGTGATTGCATTAGGTTCACAAAATGTAGATTTAAACGTAAGTGGCGCATTTACTGGTGATATTTCAACTGAAATGTTAAAAGACTTTGGTGCAAAATATATCATCATTGGTCACTCTGAGCGTCGTACTTATCATAAAGAAAGTGATGAATTTATTGCTAAAAAATTTGCTGCATTAAAAACAGCTGGTTTAGTGCCTGTATTATGTATTGGTGAAACTGAATCTGAAAATGAAGCAGGTCAAACAGAAGCGGTTGTTTCAAGACAGTTAGATGCTGTATTAAACACATTAGGTGCAGAAGCATTTAATGGTGCGGTAATTGCTTATGAGCCAATATGGGCAATTGGTACAGGTAAATCTGCAACTCCTGCACAAGCACAAGCTGTACATGCCTTTATTCGTGGGCACATTGCTAAAAAATCACAAGCGGTTGCTGATCAAGTGATTATTCAATACGGTGGCTCAGTAAATGATGCAAATGCAGCAGAATTATTTACTCAACCAGATATTGATGGTGCATTAGTAGGTGGAGCATCATTAAAAGCGCCTGCATTTGCGGCCATTGTAAAAGCTGCTGAAAAAGCAAAAGCATAATTATTTTATTTATAAGCGGTTAGAATTTTGCAAAATTTTGTAATAAACTGACCGCTTGTACAATGATATTGAGTGTAAACCATGCAATTAATATCTATAGTATAAAAAAAAAGTTGATTTGAGGCTTAAAATCAGTATGATATGCCTCCGTTACATAAGTTAAGGGTCGTTAGCTCAGTCGGTAGAGCAGCGGACTTTTAATCCGTTGGTCGAAGGTTCGAATCCTTCACGACCCACCATTAACTTTATGAAATTTTCTAAAGGGTCGTTAGCTCAGTCGGTAGAGCAGCGGACTTTTAATCCGTTGGTCGAAGGTTCGAATCCTTCACGACCCACCACTTTAGAAAGATTACTCCTTTGGGTCGTTAGCTCAGTCGGTAGAGCAGCGGACTTTTAATCCGTTGGTCGAAGGTTCGAATCCTTCACGACCCACCATCATTCCATTATATTTTACCTTTGGGTTGTTAGCTCAGTTGGTAGAGCAGCGGACTCTTAATCCGTTGGTCGAGAGTTCGAGCCTCTCACGACCCACCATCTTTCTTTTATAAAATCATTTTAATCACTACCCTAGTAACCAAAGTAATAAATTCACATTCAATACACCCAAAGACACACTTATTAAAATATTCTTAAACCAATGATAGCTTAAGATGACCGTTACTAACGCTAAAATTTGTGCAATAAATAACGTATAACCAGTTCCTTCTTTTGGTAATGCTAAACTGGTTAACACTAATAGAATCATAATAATAAGCGGTAAGATCCGATTTAATTTTTGTAAAATAGTGTGAGATACCATTGCTTTAGGTAAGACTAAAGGAATAAAACGACAAATTTGGGTGCCAAGTACAAGTGCGATCAACATATAAATGATATTAATAGTGTCCATTTTTTTGTCCTTTATTATCTATCAATGAATTAGGTAGAAGAATAACAATAACAATCGCTAAAATAATTGAGATAAGTAAGATGCTTGTATTGCTAATCGATTGAGCGAGTAAAAAGCAAATAAAAGCAATAAAAATTGCTTTCCACTGCTTTTGGCTCTTATATTGCTCATACGCCAAAATTGCAAACAAGCAAGGTAAAGCGAAATCAAGATTAGGGATATATTGGGAAACAGAGTCGCCAAGAATAACACCAATGATGGTTGCGAATACCCAATATGCCATGCCTAATAAATTCACTTTAAGAATTATTACTTTTTGATTTTCTTGGGGAACTGTTGTGAGTAGAGCGAAACTTTCATCCGTTAAATAGCTTAGACTTAAGGTTTTATGTATGGAGTTATCTGGTAAATTTTGACGCATATTTAGCGTATAAAAGATAAAGCGTAGGCTCATTAAGAACGTGCTGAGGAATACGGAAATTAAACTTGCACCAGAGAGAAAGAACGGGATGGCTGCGTATTGTGCTGTGCCAGAAAACACAGTAAAACTCATTGTAATAGTAAACCATGCGGGTAAACCTGCACTCGTTGCAAGTAACCCATAAGCAATCCCTGCCGCCAAATATCCTACTAATATGGGGAGTGTTAATTTAAAAATACTTTTCCATGTGTTTTGAACAATAAACGGCATTACATCTTCTCATAGATGAAAATTATAATACCGTTTAGACTATCAAACCTTATTTTAAATGCCAATATCCTGATTACCATTCAATGATAACTTTAAGCCCCTTGTTATTATTGCTATCAAAATGATGTGCGAGATACACTTTGTATTGATGCAATTCAGCAATACGTTTTACAATCGACAAGCCTAATCCACTCCCCTTTTCATTTTGTCCTGCTGGTCGATAAAAACGTTGGCCTAATTTATCTAAATCATCATCACTCACACCCCCACCATTATCTTCAACAATGAGATTGTGTTGGTTGAGGATAATGGTAATGGTGCTTCCCTCTCTGCCATATTTGATTGCATTATCAATTAAATTACGCAACATCAATGAGAGTAATAATGTTTGTCCTTGGCGGATCGCTGGTTTATTCACTAATTCAAAAGCAAGTTCAATATTGCGATGTTGTGCAGTAAAATAACGCTCTCCAATTAGCGAGGTAATTAATTGATCCCAATGAATATCTTCAATCCCTTCTAATGATTTCAAGTTATCTAAACGAGATAGAGTGAGTAATTGTTCAATCAATTGTGTGGCTCGATCAATCCCTTTGGTTAAATTACCCAGAGCTTGCTCTCTTAATACGGTATCTTCGCCTGCAATTTGTGCAACTTCTGTTTGGATCTTTAGTGCAGCCAAAGGACTTCTGAGTTCATGTGCTGCATCAGAGGTAAAACGTCTTTCTCTTAATAACATGGAAGAGGTACGTTCAAAAAATTGGTTTAGTCCATTGATTAGTGGATGAATTTCTATCGGTAAATTTTCCATCTCAATCGTTGAATGGTCATCGGGTGTACGGTATTTTACTTGCTGACTTACTTGATTCAACGTTCTTAATTCTCGGCTAATAAACCAAATAATTAGGCCTATTAATATAGGAAGACTTGCAAACCAAATCCACATTTGGCTGAAAACGATTTCTTCAGTAAGATCTTCACGATAATCAAGCTCTTGTCCTACTGCAACGATTAATCTTTTATCATCATTCATCGGCATCCAAAAGATACGCCAAGTATCATCATCATTTTTTATTTGAGATTCTGTAAAGCCCGTTTTATTTTGGAAAATAAAGTTATCACCGTTACGCCCATCACTTAAAATCATTTTTCCTTTAGAGGTAAAAATTGCAAAAGCGAGCGCATCATCATCAATATTTTCTTTATCTAGTAAGTGCTTACTTATTCCTTTAAAAACAGGGCTAGAATTATGATGTAACAACATACGTAAATTGGAAGTTGCTAACCGTTGTGCAAATATAATCTGTTGCGTATCAAATACATGGTTAATTTCTTTTCGAGCTTGAATCCAAGCAGTAGATGTTGAAATAATCCAAATAATGAGAGCGGTAAGTGAGATAACTGAAATTAAGCGAAAACGTAAACTTTTTTGGCTAATTATCTTCATTATTACTTCCAAGTGTGTATCCAACACCATGCACAGTTCGAATGAATTTCTTACCAAGTTTTTGGCGTAAATTATAGATATGAACCTCTAAAGCATTACTGCTTACTTCATCATCCCAGTTATATAACTTTTCTTCAATAACAGAACGGGCTAATACTTTTTCTTTGTTATGCATAAAAAGCTCAAGTAAATTATATTCGCGAGAAGTAAGAGGGATTTCTTGATCAGCTAAGAAAACTTTATGCTGATTTGAATCTAATTTAACCTTGCTATGTTCAAGAATAGGGTTGCTCTTCCCATGACTACGACGAATTAACGCTTGTAAACGGGCAACGACCTCAGCTAAGGCAAATGGTTTACATAAATAATCATCCGCACCATATTGTAAGCCGGTAATACGTTCATCTAATGAATCTCTTGCGGTTAAAATCAAAACAGGAACATCCTGATTGTTTTTTCGCCATTTTTGTAAAATATCTAATCCATCCATTTTAGGAAGCGTTAAATCTAAAACGACAGAATCATAAGGAGCAGAAGCAAGAGCATTTAACCCAGTTTTACCATCAGTAAACCAATCGACACTAAAGCCTGATTTAGATAACCCAATTTTTAAACCTTCACCAATTAGCGGATCATCTTCAATTAGTAATATTCTCATATTGGCTCCTTGTTTAATAAAAAAGTGGCAAATGTATTGCCACTCTAGGTAAATACTACGGTTTTATTGAATTTTTTCCATACGATGAATTTCTACTTCAGTCTTATTCCATGACTTTTCAACTTCACCATAAAATCTAACCTCATCATTTGGAGTAAGATCAATACCTCTCCAAGCTTCATCTTCAATTTCGACTCGCTTTTCACCACTTCTATCTCGAATGATAAAATCTTCTTTACCAATTCGTTTAACGATTTTACCTTGTAAGACAACTAATTGATCATCATTTAATTTATCAAGTTCTGAAATTTTTGTAATAACTTGTGATTGATTAGGATCAGAAAATCCTTCTGCAAATGAAGCTACACTGAATATAGATAAAGTTAATGCTGTTGCTAGTACGGTAAGTTTTTTCATAATTTTACTCTTTATTATAATTAAATAAAACAAAGCTGATTCTTTATTAATAAATATTAAATCAAATGAATCTTAATAAGATATTAAGAAATAATATTTTTATATCATACTTATTAAAAATAAATGTTTTAGTTCTACACTATATGATGTAAAGAGTATTTTGTTTAGGTTGGTGTTTTTCCTTTGTAATAAAAAAAACGAGTCTTGAAAAAACGTATAATTCAAACTAGTATTTGTACAAATTTTGATATAGGCTAACTCTTTTATAATTGAATTTGATGATCAGTTAAACGAGAGCATTTAAATGGGTGTTAATACAAAATATGGGATAGGTTCTTTTACTCTAAGGTTAATACTTTACTTTGGGCATTTCCTATTTATTTCTACTCATTAGTACTCGATTCAGTGAATCTATGTCAATATTTGTTCAGTTAAAACTTTATCAATATTTCTTTTTATTTATTCAATAAGGTATTACATAAAGTCAATAAATCAATGGAAAAATCTTCACATTGATTTTTTAATAAAAACACAATATATTGTGTCTCATTCATTGCACCTGATACAGCATTTTGTGTTAGGTGCAAATTTATTACTACCTACTAAATTTTTAATTATCAGGCGTTTATAAAGGAGAATATCATGAATAGTTCATTGATGGTAACTAAACGTGATGGGCGTTTAGAACCTATCAACCTCGATAAAATTCATCGTGTGATTACTTGGGCTGCGGAAGGACTTAAAAATGTATCCGTTTCTCAGGTTGAGTTAAGATCACACATCCAATTTTATGAAGGTATCAAAACATCTGATATTCATGAAACAATTATTAAGGCTGCAGCTGATTTAATTTCTTCTGAAACACCTGATTATCAATATCTTGCTGCTCGCTTAGCTATGTTTCATCTCCGTAAAAAAGCGTATTCCCGTTTTGAGCCGCCTCATTTATATGAACAAGTAAAAAAAATGGTTCGTATGGGTAAATACGATGCAGAAATACTTACTGATTATTCTCGTGAAGAACTAGATGAAATTGAAACATTCATTGATCACCAACGTGATATGAATTTCTCTTATGCAGCAGTTAAGCAATTAGAAGGGAAATATCTGGTTCAAAATCGTGTAACAGGTGATGTATACGAAAGCCCACAATTCCTGTATATCTTAGTTGCGGCCTGTTTATTTTCAAAATATCCAGCAGAAACTCGTTTAAGTTATATTCGTCGTTTTTATGATGCGGTATCAACATTCAAGATTTCATTGCCCACTCCAATCATGTCTGGAGTGAGAACACCAACGCGTCAATTTAGTTCTTGTGTACTGATTGAATGTGGCGATAGTTTAGATTCAATAAACGCTACTTCTTCAGCGATTGTAAAATATGTCTCACAACGCGCAGGAATTGGTATCAATGCTGGTGCAATTCGTGCATTAGGTAGTCCTATTCGTAATGGCGAAGCATTCCATACAGGTTGTATTCCATTCTATAAATTATTTCAATCTGCTGTTAAATCTTGTTCACAAGGTGGCGTTCGCGGTGGTGCAGCTACTATCTTCTATCCAATGTGGCACTTAGAAGTTGAAAATTTATTAGTATTGAGAAATAATCGAGGTGTTGAAGAAAACCGTGTACGTCACATGGATTATGGGGTCCAAATTAATAAAACATTGTATCAACGTTTAATTAAGGGGTTAGATATTACTTTATTTAGCCCTTCTGATGTGCCGGGACTATACGATGCATTTTTTGCAGATCAGGAAAAATTTGAAGCGCTTTATACTCAATATGAAAATGATCCAAATATTCGTCAACGTAAAGTTAAAGCAACAGAATTATTTTCTTTATTGATGCAAGAACGAGCCTCAACAGGGCGTATTTATGTACAAAATGTAGATCACTGTAATACACACTCTCCATTTGATCCTACGGTAGCACCAGTACGCCAATCTAACTTGTGTTTAGAAATTGCACTGCCGACAAGTCCACTTAAAGACTTGCACGATGAACAAGGCGAAATCGCTCTTTGTACACTTTCTGCATTTAATTTGGGTACATTAGAAAATCTAGATGAATTAGAAAATTTAGCCGATTTAGTTGTTCGTGCTCTTGATGCACTACTAGATTACCAAAACTACCCAATTGAAGCAGCTCATAGGGGTATATTAAAACGTCGTGCATTGGGTATTGGTGTAATTAACTATGCTTATTATTTAGCAAAAAATGGTGTACGTTATTCTGATGGTAGTGCAAATAATTTAACTCATGCAACTTTTGAAGCTATACAATATTATTTATTAAAAGCCTCAAATCAATTAGCTAAAGAATATGGGCCTTGTGAAGCATTTAATGAAACAACTTATTCAAAAGGCATTTTGCCTATTGATACTTATAAAAAAGAGTTAGATAATCTTGTTAAGGAGCCTTTTCATTATGATTGGGAAACTTTACGACAAGAGATTAAATTACATGGTTTAAGAAACTCTACGCTCACAGCATTAATGCCATCAGAAACCTCTTCACAAATCTCTAATGCTACAAATGGTATTGAGCCACCGAGAGGATTTGTAAGCGTTAAAGCATCTAAAGATGGTATTTTGAGACAAGTAGTCCCGGAATACGAAAGACTCGCAAATCAGTATGAATTATTGTGGGATATACCAAACAATGAAGGTTACTTACAATTAGTTGGTATTATGCAAAAATTTGTAGATCAATCTATTTCTGCTAATACTAACTATGATCCTCAACGTTTCCCTGATGGGAAAGTACCAATGAAACGTTTATTATCAGAATTACTGTTAGCTTATAAATATGGTGTTAAAACACTTTATTATCATAACACTCGAGATGGATCAGATGATACTCAGGATGATTTAAATTGCGAAAGTGGAGCTTGTAAAATTTAATGTAATGTAAATCTGATAATTATTTAGAATGTAGATTTTTATCAATAATTTAATACTTAACACGACAGAAGGATGATTATGACTTATACAACATTTTCTCAAAAAAATAATGATCAATTAAAAGAACCCATGTTTTTTGGGCAAAATGTTAATGTTGCCCGTTATGATCAACAAAAATATGAGATATTCGAAAAATTGATTGAAAAACAACTTTCTTTTTTCTGGCGACCGGAAGAAATTGATATTTCACAAGATAGAATTGATTATCAAAATTTACCTGAGCATGAAAAGCATATTTTTATTAGTAATTTAAAATATCAAACACTTTTAGATTCAATTCAAGGACGTAGTCCAAATATGTCGTTGTTACCTATTGTATCGCTACCAGAACTAGAAACATGGGTTGAAACGTGGACATTTTCAGAAACGATTCATTCTCGTTCTTATACACATATTATCCGTAATATTGTCAATGATCCTTCTGTCGTCTTTGATGATATCGTAACAAATGAAGAGATCATTAAACGTGCAAAAGATATTTCTGCTTACTATGATGATTTGATTCGAGATACACAACTTTATACACTTTATGGTGAAGGTACTTACACCATAGATGATAAAGAATGTGTAGTTACCTCTCGCAGTTTAAAGAAGCAACTTTATCTCTGTTTAATGAGTGTTAATGTTTTAGAAGCAATTAGATTCTATGTGAGTTTTGCTTGTTCTTTTGCTTTTGCAGAACGTAAGTTGATGGAAGGTAATGCTAAGATTATTAAACTAATCGCAAGAGATGAAGCACTTCATTTGACTGGAACTCAATATATTCTTAATCTCATGGCATATGGCAATGATGATCCCGAGATGAATGAAATTGCCAAAGAATGTAAACAAGAAGCCTACGATATTTTTGTTGCGGCAGCTGAACAAGAGAAAGCTTGGGCTGAATATTTATTTAAAGATGGCTCAATGATTGGTTTAAATAAAGATATATTGGCACAATATATTGAATATATTACCAACAATCGTATGCAAGCAATTGGATTACCTTTAGCTTTTGCAGCAAGATCAAACCCTATTCCATGGATTAATGCATGGTTAACATCTGACAATGTACAAGTAGCACCACAAGAAGTTGAAATTAGTTCTTACTTAGTCGGTCAGATAGATTCAAAAATAGATTTAGACGATTTTAATGATTTTACTTTATAAGTCATGACTAATTTTCTTAATAAAATAAAGAGGCTTATTATAACTAAGCCTCTTTATTATTGATAAATAATATAAATTTAGTAGGAAGCATCATGAGTAAAGATGTAATCTCATTAAATGAATATGCTCAAAAACTATTAACTGAGCATAAAGATGAACGTGTGTTTCAATTTAATTTTCAAGGAAAACTATTTTGGTTAAAACAACCTGAACATGTACATGGTGTATTTAGATTATTAAAACCACATCCTAAAGAATCATTCTTAAAAGAAATTGAACGACTTAAATTTTTTTCTAGCAAGAATGCACCTATCCCAAAATTAGTTTTATTTGATAATAATTTTTTAATATTAGAAGATGGTGGAGAAACAGTAAGTCACTTACTTTCTGAAAATACTGATAATTTAGCATTTAAAAAAGAGCTGTTATTGAACAGCGTAAAAGCCTTAAATAATTTACATAAATCTGATTTAATTCATGGTAGACCAGCCATTCGAGATATGACTTGGGATAACCACCGCATACTCTTTATTGATTTTGAAGTTAGCTCAATGAATAAAGATCTTCAATGGCAAAAAATTAGAGATATGGCAATCTTCTTTCATGGATTATGTCGTAAAGATTTTATTTCTGATGAGGAAGTCAAATATGCAATTGAACAGTACGAAAAGATATGTGATCCACAATTATGGCAAGCCTTTGTTCAATTTATAACAAAATATAAATTTATTTATTATTTGCTTACTCCAATTAAATCAATTATGGGGACAGATCTGATGGCAGTGTATCGCTTACTCCATATTATCTTAAAGAAAAGATAAGATATATATATAAAATCATTTAATCTTAAGGTACATAGGGAACTGATAACTCAACAACCCTTCCTCTGTATGGTAAACTCTTTCTTAGTTTTGAAGATTAAGAGAGTGTTATTATGATCAATATTGCAAAACAGGCTAAACAAGCGAGTATTGAGCTTGCTCAGCTTGGTAATCAACAAAAAAATCAGGCACTTTTTGCGATAGCGGAAGCATTAGAACATCGTACTGATGATATATTAACTGCTAATCAGCAAGATGTGGAAAAAGCAAAACAACAAGGTATTTCAGAAGCGATAATTGACCGCTTGTTACTCACCCCAGAACGTATTATTGGTATTGCTAATGATGTGCGGAATGTGGCGAGTTTAGCTGATCCTGTTGGGCAGGTTATTGATGGTGGTGTACTAGACAGCGGTTTACGTATTCAACGACAACGTGTACCTCTCGGTGTGATTTTAACTATTTATGAAGCTCGACCAAATGTGACTATTGATGTTGCCTCACTTTGTTTAAAAACAGGTAATGCGGTTATTTTGCGGGGCGGAAAAGAAACGACTCTTACCAATGCCATTTTAGTTGAAGTAGTGCAAACTGCCTTAGAGCAATCTGGCTTACCTAAATTAGCGGTGCAAGCCGTTACCAATCCTGATCGTAGTTTATTGCTAGAATTATTAAAACTCGATCGTTATATTGATATGTTGATTCCACGTGGCGGAGCAGGTTTACATCAATTCTGTAAAGAAAACTCGACGATTCCAGTGATTATTGGTGGAATTGGAGTGTGTCATTTATATGTGGAAGCCAGCGCCGATTTAGACAAAGCCTTAGGGGTAATTGGTAATGCGAAAACACAACGTCCAAGTACGTGCAATACTCTTGAAACCTTATTAGTTGATAAAGCTATTGCCGATCAATTCTTACCAAAATTAGCAGAATATTTATCAGGTAAAAAAGTAACACTGCATAGCGATGCTTTTTCTGAAAATTTGCAAAATCAATGGCAGATTCAACCGCTTGACCAAGAGCATTTAAGCCAAGAATGGTTATCTTTAGATTTAACTGTGGTAGTAGTTGATGATATTAATCACGCTATTGAACATATCCGTACTTTTGGTAGCCAACATTCTGAATCCATCCTAACTAGTAATTACGCTTTAGCTCAAAAATTTGTACAACAAGTGGATGCTGCTGCGGTATATATCAATGCGAGTACACGTTTTACTGATGGAGCACAATTTGGCTTAGGTGCAGAAGTGGCAGTAAGCACACAAAAGCTACATGCTAGAGGCCCAATGGGACTAGAGGCATTAACTACATACAAATGGGTATGTGAAGGCGATTATCTTTCAAGGGTATAAGTAATATGTGGGAGAAAACACTTTTTTTTATTCGATTATTTTTCTATCGTTTCAAACAAAATAAAATTAGCGTCTATTCAGGACATTTAACCTATAGCACAATGTTAGCGATGGTACCATTAATTATGGTAGCGTTTTCTATCTTTACGCTGTTACCGATATTTGATGAAGCAACCATTCAATTAAAACAATTTGCTTACGATAATTTTGCCCCAAATGCGAGCAGTATGGTACAAGAATATTTAGATCTCTTTGTTGAAAACTCAAAGAAGATGGGGATTATTAGTATATTAGGTTTAGTTTTTATTGCAATCTTACTTATCTCAAGTATTGATGAGGCATTAAACGAAATCTGGCATAATACCGAAAAACGTTCAGTTATCCTATCTTTTATTATTTACCTCTGCGTTTTAATTTTTGGACCCATGTTAGCAGGGGCAAGTATGGCTGTGAGTTCGTATATTTTCTCGATAGAACTGTTTGGTAAAGAGGGAATTTTTTCCTTTAGCACCTACCTATTAAAATTTATGCCATTCTTTCTCATTTGGTTAATGTTTACTCTAGCTTATGTTATTGTACCTAATACCAAAGTTAGCATTAAACATGCAAGTGTTGGAGCATTAATTGCAGCATTATTCTTTACCTTAGGTAAACAAGTTTTTGTTTGGTATATCACCACATTCCCATCATATCAGGCAATTTACGGTGTATTAGCCACTATTCCAATTATGATTGTATGGATTCATTTAAGCTGGCAGGTCGTCTTATTAGGTGGGCAAGTTGCTTCGGTGCTGAAAGATATTGAGATGATCAATCAAGGGATATTTAAGAATCCGTTGCAAAAGGATTTAGTATGATTGCATTAATTCAGCGAGTAAAATGGGCTAAAGTCGAAGTTGAAAAGCAAATTATTGGTGAAATTCCAACAGGTTTACTAGTATTACTTGGTGTTGAACAGGGCGATGATGAAAGCAAAGCCGATCGCCTACTTGAGAAAGTGCTAAATTATCGTGTGTTCAGCGATGAAAATGGCAAAATGAATTTGAATGTGCAACAGGTAAATGGGCACTTACTTGTTGTTTCCCAGTTCACTTTGGCGGCGGATACACAAAAAGGACTTAGACCAAGCTTTTCCAAAGGGGCTTCACCACAAGAAGCTGAACGTTTATATACTTATTTTCATCAGCAAGCGAGTCATAGAATCTCAACACAAACAGGACAATTTGCGGCAGATATGCAAGTGAGTTTACAGAATGATGGGCCTGTTACTTTCTGGTTACAAGTGTAATCAATCATAGGGATGTAAGCGGTTACTTATGAACAAAAATATGCAAATTATTTTTCAATCCCAATTGGATCACTACCAAGCAAACCAACGTGAATTTTTGATTGGTTTAAGTGGTGGAATTGATTCGGTGGCATTACTGCATCTTTTTGTTCAAGTTCGTAAAATGTGTAATTTAACACTTCGAGCTATTCATATCCACCACGGACTTAGCCCTAATGCTGATAGTTGGGTGGAATTTTGTCAGAATCTTTGCCAAGAATGGAATGTGCCTTTAACAGTCTGTCGAGTAAAGGTTTCTGGCAAAGATGGGATTGAGGCAGAAGCGCGTAAGGCTCGCTATCAAGCCATTCAGCAAAATATTTTACCTAATGAAGTGTTAGCGACTGCTCACCATCTGGATGATCAGGCAGAAACCTTTTTCCTGGCACTAAAAAGAGGTAGCGGTATCAAAGGGTTAAGCGGTATGCAAGCGGTCAGTTCAGCTCACGGATTTACACTTTTCCGTCCGTTGCTTGCTTGCTCAAAAGCAGAGATTACTCAATATGCAATGGGTCAAAATTTGTCATGGATTGAAGACGAAAGTAATACCAATACGGAGTATGATCGCAATTTTCTCCGCCAAGAAATCTTGCCATTATTAAATCAACGTTGGCAACAATTTAACCAAATGGTTGCAAGAGCAAGCCAACATTGTGCAGAACAACAAAGCTTGATTGAAGAATTGTTAGAGGAAGAGCTTACTCACCGCATTGATATGAAACGGCAAAAAATGTCGATAGCGGATTTTCAGCAATTTTCCGTTCAAAAACAGCAACAACTACTTCGTTTATGGCTAGAAAAATCAGGCATTGAAATGCCAAGCACTGCTCAACTTTCACAAATTATCCATCAATTAATTTCAGCCAATCATGATAAAAATCCACAAGTTGTATTAGGTAAGTATATTTTACGCCGTTATCAACAAGCTATTTTTATCACGCAATCTTTACCAGCGATTCCTGATTTTTGTTTGTCTATCAGACCAATGCAGAAGATTCAACTGCCTGCCGATTTAGGTGAAGTAGAACGTACTGAAAGCGACATTTTTTACAAAATAGATGCGGAATCTTACCGCTTTACTTTACCTCTAGCATTACATAACCAATCCTTGATTATTACCTTATCTGCTCCAGGCAAAGTGAATGTATATGGCAAAGCCCATCGAGAAGAGATGAAAAAAATCTGGCAACAATATCAAGTTCCAGTTTGGTTACGCACCCGCACACCGCTTGTCTTTTTTGATGAACAGTTAGTATTTCTTTTAACTTAAGATACAAAAAATTCTAGGTAGTTTTTATGTGTTTAAGGTAGATGTAGTACAATATGTGAGTTTATATTTAACTATCTTCTAAGTAATGAAAATATCTTACAAAAACCAATTAGGATCTGACCGCTTGTTAGATCTCGATACCCCACAAATTATGGGGATCTTAAATTTCACACCCGATTCTTTTTCAGATTCAGGCAAATTTTTCTCTCTCGACAAAGCCCTTTTTCAAGCAGAAAAAATGCTTAATGAAGGAGCGAGCATTATTGATATTGGTGGCGAATCGACTCGTCCTAATGCTCCTCTTGTTACCACAGAAGAAGAATTACAGCGTGTAATTCCTGTGGTCGAAGCGGTTAGAAAACGTTTTGATTGCTTAATTTCAGTGGATACCTCTAAAGCGGAAGTGATGAATGAGGCCGCTAAAGTAGGAATGGATATTATTAACGATATTCGTGCCTTACAAGAACCGAATGCGTTAGACACCGCCGCTAAACTCGCTCTGCCCGTATGCTTAATGCATATGCAAGGGCAACCTCAAACTATGCAACATAATCCAGAATATGATGATGTAGTGGAAGAAGTGGCGGAATTTTTGAATCAACGTATTTTCGCTTGTTTAACCGCAGGGATTCCGAAAGAGTACATTATTTTAGATATGGGCTTCGGGTTTGGTAAAACCTTGCAACACAATTACCAGTTACTCAAACATCTCTCCGTTTTTGTTGAATCGGGCTATCCTGTACTGGCAGGGCTTTCGCGTAAATCAATGATTGGTAATGTGTTGAATAAACCAGTCGATCAGCGAGTTATTGGTAGCGTAACAGGTGCATTATTAGCGGTACAAAATGGGGCTAAAATTGTGCGTGTACACGATGTTGCAGAAACTGCCGATGCGTTAAAAATCTGGCAAGCAATGCAAGATTGTGAATAACAAGCGGTTGGATTTTTAATCTATTTTGCAAAAATAAAAACGAAAAATAAGGAAAATAAAATGGTAACCGTTTACGGTATAAAAAATTGTGATACAGTGAAAAAAGCGATGAAATGGTTAGCAGATAATGGTCAAGAACCGCAATTACACGATTATCGTGTGGATGGCTTAGACTCTGCTTGGCTCAATGAAATGGCAGAAAAATTTGGTTGGGAAAAACTCGTTAATAAACGCAGTACAACTTGGCGTAATTTAGATGAAGAAATCAAACAGAATCTAACCAAAGAGATCGCAATGAAAGTGCTTAATGAACAACCTACGCTGATCAAACGCCCGATTGTGATTAAAGATCAAATTGCCCTATTAGGTTTTAACGAAAAAGAGTACCAAAACTCATTCAAATAATATGAAAAATAACATTATTGCCCTTGCTCAAGCATT
>NZ_JARIDQ010000057.1 GCF_029256985.1 Otariodibacter sp.
GAGTGATTTAAAAATTATTAAAATAAACAATGAAGTATAGACGCCCGACATTACAGGATATTGCAACTCATTTGGGTATTACGAAAATGACGGTAAGTCGTTATTTAAGAAATCCAGATTCAGTTGCTTCTCAAACACAAAAAAGGATTGCCGAAGCTATTGAGCTTTTTGGTTACATTCCCAATCGAGCACCAGAAATCTTGTCTAATGCGAAGAGTAAAGCAATTGGTGTGTTAGTTCCATCTCTTACTAATCAGGTTTTTGCTGATGTGATTAAGGGGATTGAATCCGTCACTGATCAAGCTGGTTATCAAACAATGCTAGCACACTACGGGTATAGCGTTAAAAAGGAAGAACAACGAATTGAATCTTTGCTTTCTTACAATGTAGATGGGCTTATTTTATCTGAAACACAGCATTCTGATCGTACCTTGAAAATGCTTGAAGTCGCAAAGATACCTGTAATTGAAATTATGGAAAGTAGCCAAGTAGGGCGACAACAAGCGATAGGCTTTAATAATGTTGTTGCAGCAGAAACAATGGTGGATATGCTGATTCAGCGAGGGCATCATCATATTATTTATTTTTCTGCTCGTATGGATAAGCGGACTCAACTCAAGATGCAAGGATATGAGCAATCAATGAGGAAACATGGGTTTAAACCAAATAGCTTAATTACTGAAGAAGCTTCGTCTTTTACCTTAGGTGCAAAACAACTCCAACAAGCGTTAGATTTATATCCAGAGACTAATGGAATATTTTGTACTAATGATGATCTAGCTATAGGTGCTTTATTTGAGTGCCAACGATTAGGGATTAAAGTACCAGAACAAATGGCTATAGCTGGTTTTCACGGATTAGATGTTGGTCAGTCATTAACTCCACAATTAGCTAGTGTCATTACCCCTCGTTTAGAAATAGGTAAAGTAGCCGCACAAGAATTACTTAGTCGTATTCAAGATGGACAAACGCAAGGCCCTATTATTGATTTAGGGTATAAAATACATTTGGGAGAAAGTTGTTAGCGCTTTTGTTGAATAGCTTTGATACAGTCCGCGGTAACTTGTTCAAAAGAAGCATTAATATCAATAAAGATGACATCTTTTTCATCATTTTGTGGAATTTCTAATGTATCAAATTGGCTTTTAAGCATTTCCGTTTTCATAAAATGCCCTTTGCGTTGTTTCATTCTTTCTAAAACTAACTCAAATTCCCCATGCAAAAATATAAAAGTAATATTTTTATTACCTTTACGAATTAAGTCTCGATAATACTTTTTAAGTGCTGAGCAAATGATAATGCCATCTTCATGTTTCTGCTCTAAGCTAAATGCAGCATCATTGATACGCTCTAGCCATGGCAGTCTATCTTCGTCATTTAACGGGATACCATTGCCCATTTTTATAATATTGGCTTTAGGGTGAAGATCATCGCCATCAATAAGTTTAATATTCAATTGATGTGAAATTTCAGTTCCAATCGTTGTTTTTCCTGTGCTTGAGACACCCATTAAAATAAAAACATTTCCTTTTGACATTATTCTATCCCCACATTAAATCGCAAGATGTTACCGATAACTATTTTATTGCATAATTTACCATGTGATTTACATTTTTTATATTGTTTATTAATAAAATTTGAAGGTATTCACAAAATTAAAATAATATTATTGCAATTTTAGGTATTTTTTATGATATTTACTCATGTTACCAGTAACAAAAAATGGAGGGAAAATGCTTATTTTCACTATGATAGTAGCAATAGTTTTATTGCTAGTGCTGATTATGAAATTTAAAGTACACGCTTTTGTGGCTTTGATTATTGTGAGTTTATTGACAGCTTTAGCGACAGGTATTTCTGTCGATAAAATTTTACCAACATTATTATCAGGATTTGGCAGTACATTGGCTTCCGTTGCATTACTTGTTGGATTAGGCGCCATGATTGGTGGAATTCTAGAAATAACAGGTGGTGCGAAAGTATTAGCAGATACTATGATCAACAAGTTTGGTCAAGATAAAGCACCTTTGGCATTAGGTATTGCTTCTTTATTATTTGGTTTTCCTATATTTTTCGATGCAGGGTTGGTAGTTATGTTACCTATCATTTTTAGCGTAGCAAAACAATTTGGTGGCTCTGTTCTACGTTATGCATTTCCATCGGCAGGGGCTTTTGCTGTTATGCATGCGTTTTTACCTCCTCATCCAGGTCCAGTTGCGTCTGGTGATCTATTAGGGGTAAATATGGGATTACTGGTTATTGTTGGTTTGGTATGTGCTATTCCTACCTGGTATATTGGGACTTACTTGTTCAGTATGTTTATTAGTAAAAAAATTCATGTCGATTTACCAAAAACATTTTTGAATACAGGTGTTACTAATGATGGAACACATACTCCTCCAAGCTTTAAACGAGTAATTGTTGTTTTATTATTACCTATTCTTCTCATTTTGTTTGATACAGGTTTAAATACATTAAGTGTAACTAAAGTTATTGATGGATCAGCATTATGGGTGGAAAGTTTACGTTTGATTGGTAAAACACCTGTTGCATTATTAATAACTTTGATTGTTGCAATTGTTCTGTTAAGAGATAAACGTAGTTATGAACAAATTGAAAAAATTTGTAATAATGCTTTAGGTCCTATATGTTCTATTATCTTAGTAACAGGGGCTGGAGGTATGTTTGGTGGTGTATTAAGAGCTAGTGGCATAGGCGATGTATTGTCAAATATGATGTCTGATACAGGAATGCCGGTTATTATTGCAGCTTTCTTAATTGCGACAGTATTGCGAGTTGCACAAGGCTCTGCTACTGTAGCTTTAACAACAACTGCTGCATTAATTGCTCCAACTGTGGCAAATGCAACAGATTTAAGTCAATTTGATCTTTGTTTTATTGTGATTGCTATTGCTTCAGGTGCAACAGTTCTTTCTCATGTGAATGATTCTGGATTCTGGCTAGTGAGCAGATTTTTAGATATGGATGAGAAAACCACCTTAAAAACGTGGACAGCATTAGAAACATCAATTGGTGTTGTTGGATTTATTATTGCATTAATAGGTAGCATTATTTTGTAAGATATACATAAGAGTGTAATAAGTTAAAAAGAGTAAATATAGAAACCTATATTATAATTGGTGTAACTACCTGATTTATTGAAAATCATTATCTCACAATAGTGATTTATGCAAATTGTGGTATAAGTTAAAAGCCCTGTAAATTCAGGGCTTGAAATTATATCGGCTATTCTTTACTAGTTATTGAAACAGATGTTTCTTCTGGTAAATGTAGCTGTAATTGATCATAAGGTATAGATATACCTGCTTTATCAAATTCTAATTTAACTGTCTCTAATACAGCATATTGTACAGGGAAATATTCTCCATTTTTAACCCAAGGTCGAACAAATATTTGAACACTACTCGTTGCTAAATTTCCCACCGCAATAGTCGGTGTAGGATACTTCAGCACTTTTTCATTTTCATTTAAAATTCTTGCGATAATATTTTTAGCCTTTTCTATATCAGATTCATAACTGATATCAAAAATCATATCTATACGACGTGTTTCATTTTGTGAATAGTTAGTAATACTATCAGCAAAAACTTTTCCGTTTGGTACCAATATGGTTTTATTATCCGTCGTACGTAACTCTAATACAATTAATCCCATTTGCTCAACAGTACCACTAATGTCAGCGGCCTCAATAAAATCACCTTTCTTAAATGGCTTGAAAATAAGGATCATTACACCCGCTGCAAAATTTTGTAAAGAATTCTGTAATGCTAAACCAATAGCTAAACCAGCAGCACCAATTAACGCAACTAATGAACTGGTATTAATCCCTAGTTGTGATAATGATGCAATAACAACGATAAGTAATAATAAAAAATAACTCATCGAAGTTACAAAACTTTGTAACATCTCATCTTTACTAGAAGCATAAGCAATTCTTCCAAAAACTCGGCTCCCAACACGAGCCAGAAATTTTCCAACAATATAAATAAGGATAGCAAGAATTATTTTAGTACCATAAGGTATAATCCATTGCTCCAAAATAGTATGTAAATCCATCGAAGTCACTTCTTTGAACACATTAGCAACCTCTTGTATATTTAAGTTCTGAGCAACCTCAGCAACTTTATTAACTCCGGTTTCACCTGCTAATTCTGATGTTGTTGTCATCAACCCTCTCCTAAATTAAATTGTACAATGCTACAAGCAGTTGTGAATTCTAACATAATGAGATTTCCCGAAAAGAGAAAATTTATGGTAGCATTCACACTACTTTCCCATTTATTTATATCTATAATATGACAAGCCAAAAAGTAATCAATACTTCTGTAAAATTTATCACTATTAGTGAGGATGAGTCTGGCCAACGACTGGATAATTTCTTACTTGGGAAATTAAAAGGCGTTCCTAAAAGTTTAATCTATCGTATTGTTCGTAAAGGTGAAGTTCGTGTAAATAAAGGACGAGTTAAACCTGAATATAAGTTACAAGCTGAAGATATTGTGCGTATTCCTCCTGTAAGAGTATCAGAAAAAAATACACCTCCTATTTCAACAAAATTACATAAAGTGGCAGAACTAGAATCACAAATTTTATATGAGGATGAAGTTCTGTTGGTGGTTAACAAACCCTCTGGTATTGCTGTTCATGGTGGTAGTGGTTTAAGTTTTGGGGTAATTGAAGCATTAAGATCTTTGCGTCCTCAAGCAAAATTTTTAGAATTAGTACATAGGATTGATCGTGATACTTCTGGTATTTTACTTGTTGCTAAAAAACGTTCTGCTCTACGTAATTTACACCAACAATTAAGAGAAAAAACTATACAAAAAGATTATTTAGCATTAGTGCGTGGACAATGGCAATCACATACTAAAGTGATTAAAGCTCCTCTACTAAAAAATGAATTAGCGAGTGGTGAACGTATTGTGAGGGTAAATGAAGAGGGTAAACCTTCAGAAACACGATTTACTATTGAGGAACGCTACAATAATGCGACTTTAATTAAAGCCTCTCCAGTAACAGGAAGAACTCATCAGATTCGTGTGCATACCAAATTTGCAGGTCATCCTATTGCCTTAGATGATAAATATGGCGATCGTGAGTTTGATGCGACTATGCAAACATTAGGATTAACTCGTTTATTTTTACATGCTTATTCTATTCGATTTACTCATCCCCGCACAGAAGAAGAAATGGTAATTATTGCTCCATTAGATAACTATCTAAAAAGTATATTAGAGAAGCTAAGAGCAGAAAAATAATAAATAAAATTAGCAAAAGATATCATTCTTACTATTTTTTTGCTTTGAAACCTATTTTTCATTAGCTCAATAGTAATTCTTCATGATTAGCTGAGTTGACTGTTCTTTTGAGTACTTAGTCATAAATAATCTGCTTCTTAATCATCAATTAGAAATTAGGTTTAAAATACAAACTAATTTTAGGAAGCAGATTACTTCTCAAATTTTTATTGCTAACACCAAATTTATTCAATCCAAGTGACTATTTCATCCATAGGTTTACGTAGTCTAGGCTTAATCTCTCTATTCCGATAGCCAAATGTTACCATTACTGAAACACCCCATTCTTTTGGATCAAATGCTCCTGCTTCGACTAAAATTCGATTGACTTCATCATAATCGAATCCTTCCACAGGACAGCTATCAATTCCTACTAATGCAGCACCAGTCATCATATTAGCTAATGCAATGTAAGTCTGTTTACTAGCCCAATCAAATAATGTTCTTTCATTATCGGCAATATGGGCATCATCAATTTGAAACTTCTTATATTTTTCTAAAGCTGCAGCTTGTTTTTCTGGGGCGGTTAGTCCTCTTCTTATCATAGATTCACGTAGAAATTCTGAATCATAACGTGCATTTTTTTTAGCTAAAATAACGACTAAATGGCTTGCAGCATCTACATGACTTTGCATTCCCCAGCTTGCAGGTTTGAGTTTTTGACGAAGTTCTTGATTTTGGATAACAACGAATTTCCAAGGTTCTGAACCAACTGAACTTGGCGATAAACGAGCAAGTTCTAAAATGTAATTAAAATCTTCTGGAGGGATTTTTTTGGTTGGATCATAATGGCGAGTTGATGCTCGATAATGGAAACCTTCTAGTACTGCTTCTTTTGTAATATTTGTCATAAAATTCTCCAATCACTTATTAATATAAAAATTAATTGACCAATCGGTCTAATGTTACAGTAATTTACAAAAAAACCAAAAGGATTTACTGATTGCTAGTTGGATTACATAAAAATTATAAAATTTTTGATAATCCTTATTTAAACTTGAATCAAAATAAAGTATCTTTCTACCTTCGCAAAATATTTGTGAATATGTAGTTATTTCCCACTTTAACGCAAGGATTTCCTAATTATGTCAGATGCTATTGCCAATGTGGCAAAACTCATTAGAGAGAATGATATTAAGTTTGTATTACTCAAATTTACTGATATTCGAGGTAAAGAGCATGGTGTTTCATTACCAGTTTCGCTTGTTACCGATGATTTAGAAGATTTATTTGAAGATGGTAAAATGTTCGATGGATCTTCGGTAGAAGGGTGGCGAACAATTAACAAAGCCGATATGTTACTCATGCCAATTCCTGAAACCGCCGTTGTAGACCCTTTCGCTCAAATCCCAACCTTAACCATTCGTTGTAGTGTTTCTGACCCAAATACCATGCAAAGCTATGATCGTGATCCACGTTCAATCGCAATTCGTGCAGAAAACTACTTAAAATCCACAGGTGTTGCAGATAGTGTACTTTTTGGACCAGAACCTGAATTCTTCTTATTTGATGATGTGCGTTTTGGTGTAGGAATGAATGGTAATTCATACGAAGTTGACGATATTGAAGGTGCTTGGAATACAAATAAACGTTATGAAGGTGGAAACAATGCATATCGTCCTTTGAAAAAAGGAGGATACTGTACAATTGCACCAAACGATACGGCTCATGATATTCGTTCAGAAATGTGTTTAATTATGGAAGAATTAGGTTTAGTTATTGAAGCACACCATCATGAAGTTGCAACTGCAGGTCAGAATGAAATTGCAACACGTTTCAATAGCCTAACACTTAAAGCAGATGAAACACAAATTTATAAATATGTAGTTCAAAACGTAGCCGTTGAGCATGGCAAAACTGCTTGCTTTATGCCAAAACCAATCGTTGGAGATAATGGTTCTGGTATGCACTGTAATATGTCGTTAAGTAAAGATGGTAAAAACGTCTTTATGGGTGATAAATATGCAGGATTGTCTGAAACTGCACTTTATTACATTGGCGGAATTATCAAGCACGCTAAAGCATTAAATGCGTTTACTAACCCAGCAACTAACTCTTATAAACGTTTAGTTCCGGGATTCGAAGCGCCTGTATTACTTGCTTATTCTGCAAGTAACCGTTCTGCCTCAATTCGTATTCCTGCGGTAACAACACCAAAAGCAACGCGTGTCGAAGCACGTTTCCCAGATCCACTTGCTAACCCATATTTAGCATTCTCTGCATTATTAATGGCAGGACTTGATGGTGTGATTAATAAAATTCACCCAGGCGATGCAATGGATAAAAACTTATATGATTTACCACCAGAAGAATTGAAAGATATTCCGGCAGTTGCTAGCTCATTAGAAGAGGCTTTAGCTGCATTGGAACAAGATCATGATTTCTTAACACAAGGTGGGGTATTTACTAAAGATTTCATTGAAACTTATATTGAAATGAGACAAAAAGATGTAGAGCGTTTAAACATGACTCCACATCCAGTTGAATTTGAAATGTACTACGCATAATTTGCTACATACATTTGATGATTGTGAGGACGCCAGTTGGCGTCCTATTTTTTATCTAAAACTCGAACACTTAATCGTGATACGGCGCAAAGCTCGTCTTTTTCGTTATAAATATCAATTTGCCAAACTTGGCTAGAACCACCTAAATGGACTGGTTTTGCTTTACCTCTTGCTTTACCTTGTCTAACAGCTTTTATATGGCTGATATTTAACTCTGTTCCTACTGGAATTTGATTTTCATCACAGCATAATGCCGCACCAAGTGAACCTAATGTTTCTGCCAATGTTGCTGAAATACCGCCATGTAATAACCCAAAAGGTTGTACTGTACGATGATCAACAGGCACTGTCGCTTCTAAATAATCATCGCCCAGTTGGGTAAATTCAATTCCTAAATGCGAAATAGCAGTTTGTTGGCAGAATTTATTGCAATCTGCAAGTGACATTGTTTTTTTCCAGATCATTTTATTTCCTCAGTTTTGTAGAATAAGTTTTATAGAATACTTAATAATGCTTGAGCAGGATGTTTTAAAATTTTATGCTCCATTCGTTTTACTTGGCTTCGGCAAGAGTAGCCGGTTGCAAGACAACGTGCTAAATTTTTGCCTTGTAATTTCACTTGCCACGATTGTGCATAAATAGCTTTAGACATCACAATATGTTGTGTTTCGTGACCAAATGTTCCTGCCATACCACAACAACCTGTATTTTCGACACTCAATATTTCTCCAAAGTGTTCAAAAATTTGTTGCCAGATTTTTGGGCTATTAGGCAATGCGGTAGATTCGGTACAATGGGAAAAAAGATACCATGGTAAGCGGTCAGATTCTATGCCTTTTTTGCAATTCTCAAGTACACCTTTTTGCAATTGGTCAAACAACCATTCGTGAGCCAATAGAACTTTAAAATCGCCATAATCTTGTTTAAGAATATCTTTGTATTCTTCTCGATAAATCAAAGTTAATGCAGGATCGACCCCCACCAGTGGAATCCCTAATTTTGCAATTCGAGTTAGAAAATCTGCTTGATTCTTCGCTGTTTTGGCAAACTGTTTTAAAAATCCTTTGATGTGTTGTGCTTTGCCTGTTGGTTTAAATGGCAACACAATCGGTTTAAAGTTTAATTTTTGACAAAGTTGGACAAAATCAGCAATCACATTCGCATCGTAGTAAGAAGTAAAAGGATCTTGCACGATAAACAAATATTGGTGAATTTCTGAGGCTAACTGACCGCTTGCTACTTTCAATTCTAGACTTTCCAAACTTTCTGATTGATAGTCAATTTGCTTTAATTGACTTGTGAGATTTGGTGAAGATAAAGCTGGTAAATCAACCATCCCAATAGTTTTACCCGCAATTTTTTCTGCTATTTTATTGGTACTAAAAAAGTTAAAAAAGGAGGGTTGTTTTGCCATTAGTGGTGCAATAAATTCTAAATTAGAGACTACATAATCTTTGATTGGACGTAGATAACGTTGATGATACAAGGCATTAAATTGAGCACGGAAAGTTGGCACATCAATTTTAATCGGACATTGGCTTGCACAAGCCTTGCAGGCAAGACAAGTATCCATTGCCGCCTTAACTTCATGAGAAAAATCGTATTCACTTTTCTTATATAGTTGATTACGCAGTTTGGCAACAAAATCAACTAACTTAGTCGTCTTTTTCTGTGTATTAAAAATAAGATCATCAGGCGAAACTTTTTGCTCAGTGAGTAAATGTAGCCATTCACGCACTAAAGCCGCCCGTCCTTTTGGTGAAAAGACGCGGTTCCCCGATATTTTCATTGAAGGACACATCGTACTATGCACATCAAAATTAAAGCAGAGTCCATTTCCGTTACAACTCATTGCGCCTTTGAAAGCATCTCTTACTTCAATAGGAATCTTGCGATCAAAGTCTGCTCGCATTGTAGAGTTAATAGGATAAAGTTGAGCTTGACTATCTAATGGTGTACAAATTTTTCCTGGATTTAAGCGGTTATTAGGATCAAATAAAAATTTAATATAGCGAAGTTCTCGCCAGAGTGTTTCGCCAAAGAATCGTTCACCATAGACAGAACGCATACCTTTTCCGTGCTCACCCCAGATTAACCCTCCATATTTGGCGGTTAACTCAACCACTTGATCTGAAATTTGTTTGAATTTAGTGACTTGTTCACGATCAGTTAAATCTAAAGCTGGGCGAACGTGTAATACCCCAGCATCAACGTGTCCAAACATTCCATATTCTAAGTGATGATCATCTAATAGTTTGCGAAATTCTACGATATAGTCGGCTAAGTTTTCAGGTGGCACACAGGTATCTTCCACAAAGGCGATAGGTTTTGCCCAACCTTTTGCATTACCTAATAATCCCACTGCTTTTTTACGCATAGCATAAATTTTTTCGATAGAGGTGAGATCGTTGCAAAGTTGATAGCCAATCAAACCGCTTGTCCCTTCCACAATTTTTTGATCCA
>NZ_JARIDQ010000032.1 GCF_029256985.1 Otariodibacter sp.
GGCTCAATTGGCACAAACATCAATACAAAATCAGGGCTTTTTATACCAATTAGACTACTGTAATTTTTCTTAGAAAGCCCATCAATATGGGCTCGAAGCGAACGACAATGCTCATCTAACGCCTTAGAAATTGCAAAATTATCCTCGGATCTGACCGCTTGATCATAGGCAACTAACGACACCTTACTATCTAAAACCAAATGTTTATTATCAGGTAGTTTCACCACAAAATCAGGAGCAAAACGTTTACCCTCTTCATCTCGATAACTTTCTTGTGCTACGTAATGCTCACCAGATAATAACCCTGCCGACTGTAATGCACTTTCAAGCTGAATTTCGCCCCAGTTTCCTGCGACTTTATTATTACCTTTTAAAGCCGTTGTTAGATTTTGTGCTTCTTGTGACATTGATAATCCAATATCCAATACACGTTTAATTTCTGCTTCTAAATTGGCATTGCCTTTAACCGCCTCCGTATGCACTTCATTCACACGTTTTTGGAACCCTTCTATTTGTTCTTTAAAAGGTTTTAACAATAGATTTAAAGCGGACTGGTTACTCTCTGAAAAAGATTTGCTTTTCTCTTCCAGAATTTGTTGGGCTAAATGTTGAAATTCGGTATTCAGTTGCTGACGAACTTCGTAAAATTGCTTTTGTTGACTTTCAAAATTCGCCTGTTTTTCACTTAACGTTGTTTTAATTTCAGTCAGTTCTTGTTGTGATTGAATAAATTTTGTAGAGAGTGTTTGAATCTCTTGTTGTCTAGTATTCAACTGTTGCTGACTTAATTGAAGTTGCTCCTCCAAACCTTCAGCTTTCGCTTGTGCTGAACCTACCCTTTCCTTTAATTCGTTAATATAACGTTCTAACTGATTTTCTGCATTTTCAGCCTGCTCAATTTTTTGCTGTAATTGTTGAATAGTGCTATCTCGCTCTTGTAAGCGTTCTGATGTACTTTCAGCTCGAGTTTGTTGCTGAATTGCCCATTGCTCTAACTTATTTTTATCTTGTATAAGAAGATCGTGTTTTTGTGATAAATTCCCTAACTGTATTTGTGATTGATGCAGATCTTGCTGTAATTCAACTGCATCTCGTTTATAACGAGATTGCAAAAAAGCCAAAAAGATAGCTAAAAGGGTAAGTAATACAATGATGGCATAAAACCAAGTTTGATCGATATTCATAATAACTAAAATACTGTAAAAATTTATAGGTATTCTATCACTACCACCCTTTTTTTAAATGAATTATTTCTTACTTGCTAAAAGCATTGCTCGTAAGTTTGCAATATTACTTGCCATTTTTTCTTCCTTCTGAACTTCAGTTAATGGAGGTTTATCTTTTTCCCATTGCAAATCATCTTGCGGAAGTTCAAGTAAAAAACGGCTAGCCTCAGGCTTGATTATTTCACCATACTGACGACGTTCCTTACATAATGAAAAAGTGAGGGTTTGTTGAGCTCGGGTAATACCTACATAAGCTAAACGGCGTTCTTCATCAACATTATCCTCATCCATACTGGTTTGGTGAGGTAATAATCCCTCTTCCATTCCGATAAGGAAAACATGAGGAAATTCTAGGCCTTTTGAAGCATGGAGTGTCATTAATTGGACTTGATCAGAAGCATCATCATCTTCACCACGTTCTAGCATATCTCGTAGGGTAAGGTTGGTTACAACTTGGCTTAGGCTCATGGGTTCGTTAAGTTCATCCCCTTCGAGCATTTTTTCTATCCAACCAAAGAGGGTTTGGACGTTGCGACTTTGCATTTCTGCGGCTTTAGGGGTACTTGCCGTTTCATACAGATAGGCTTCATATTGAATATGTGCCAACATCTCTTTTACTGCATTTTGTGGTTCAGATCTGACCGCTTGATCGGATAACTCCACAATCCAACGAGCAAAATCCTGCAATGCTTGATAAGGACGAGGGGTTAAACGTTGTATCAATTCAAAATCAAAAATGGCTTCAAATAGACTGACGTGCTTTTCATTGGCGAGTTGCCCTAATTTTTCTAGGGTTGCCGCCCCGATTTCTCGTTTAGGCGTATTAACGATACGCAGGAATGCGGCATCATCATCTTGATTCACAATCAATCTTAAATACGCCAACATATCTTTGATTTCTGCTTTGGCAAAGAAAGAAGTTCCACCGGAAATTTTGTAAGGGATGCGGTTTTGAATCAGTAATTTTTCAAGTAAGCGAGATTGATGATTGCCTCGATATAAAATAGCGTAATCTTTGTATTTAGTTTTACGACTATAACGATGGGCAATCAATTCACCAACAATACGCTCTGCTTCGTGTTCTTCGTTCTTAGCTTCAATTACATTTAACTTTTCACCTTCGCCTAATTGTGAAAAGAGACGTTTTACAAAAAGGTGGTCGTTGTTATCAATTAAGATGTTGGCACAATGCAAAATACGTTGCGTTGAACGGTAATTTTGTTCAAGTTTTATCACCTTTAATTGTGGGAAGTCTGTTTGTAATCTTCCCATATTTTCAGGTTTAGCCCCCCGCCAAGAGTAGATAGATTGATCATCATCGCCCACTACAGTAAAGTTACCCTGTTCGCCCACAATCAGTTTGATTAATTCATATTGGCTTGTGTTGGTATCTTGGTATTCATCGACTAATAAATAACGGATTTTATTTTGCCAACGGGCTTTGGCTTCTGGAAATTGGCGAAAAATAAATGTTGGCAGCATAATCAGATCATCAAAATCTAATGCGTTGTAAGCCTTTAATTGATTTTGATATTGCTGATAAAAGTAAGAGAACACACGATCTCGATCACTCACCGTTTGCCCGATCACTTGCTCTGGTAAAAGTAGATCGTTTTTCCAGCGTGAGATCGTTGAGATCAACTGTTTGAGTAGATCTTTATCTTCAGTGACATTTTCAGGCAATAGGTGCTTTAATAAAGCGAGCTGATCGTGTTCATCAAATAAAGTCATGCCTGATTTATAGCCGAGTAATTTATGCTCACGTTTTAAAATCTCAAAACCTAGGGTATGGAAGGTGGAAATCGTCAATCCTTTGCTATTTTCTTTACCGATAGAATGTGCCACACGCTCACGCATTTCACGAGCGGCTTTATTAGTAAAAGTAACCGCAGCAATGTGCCTAGGTGAATAGTCACAATATTCAATCAGATGAGCAATTTTATTAATGATCACACGAGTCTTGCCTGAACCTGCTCCCGCAAGGACAAGGCAAGGCCCTGTGATTGTTTCTACCGCCATCTGTTGTTGTGGATTTAATTTCATGTCATCTCCCTATCTCATAAGCGGTAAGATTGTAGTGATTTTTTGCAAATTGTCGAATGATAAAAAAGCAGAAATACATTGTATCCCTGCTTTTATATTGCAATCTAAATTATAAAGTTATTGTTATCCAATAACTACTTTTTCCAAATACGAGTTTGATAATCACGAATAGAGCGATCTGAACTAAATGTACCTAAACGTGCGGTATTTAGCATAGCTGAACGGCTCCAAGCGGTTTGATCTTTGTAACGTTTTGCAATTTCTTGTTGTGCTTCACGATAACTTGCAAAATCCGCTAATACGCAGAAATAATCACTATTAAGCAGATTATCCACCAATGCGCTAAAACGTTGAGTATCACCATCAGAGAACATACCATTCGCAAGTGCATCAATGGCATTTTTAAGTTGTTCATCTTGCTCATAATAGCTACGAGGCACATACCCTTGTTCACGTAATTGACGTACGGATTCCACTGTATGTCCAAAAATTACCACATTTTCTTCACCAGCAAACTGTGCAATTTCAACGTTCGCACCATCTAATGTACCTAAAGTAATAGCACCATTTAAGGCTAATTTCATATTACCTGTACCTGAAGCTTCTTTACCTGCTAATGAAATTTGTTCTGATACATCCGCAGCTGGAATAATTTTTTCCGCCAAACTCACACGATAATCAGGTAAAAAAGCAACTTGTAATTTGCCTTGCATATCAGGATCGTTATTGATAACTTTAGCTACACCGTTAATCGCTTGGATAATTTGCTTCGCCATAAAGTAACCCGGCGCTGCTTTTCCTGAAAAAATAAAGAGTCTTGGTATAAAATCTTTTTGTGGATCCGTTTTCAGCTCTAAATAAGTTGCAATGATATTTAATAAATTAAGGTGCTGACGTTTATACTCATGGAAACGCTTAATTTGTACATCAAAAATCGCGTCACAATTCACTTTTAAACCAATTTCTTGCTCAATCACATCAGCCAGTACTTGCTTGTTAGATTGTTTGATCTCTTGATAAGCAGTTTGAAAATGAGGATCATCAACAAGATTTTCTAGCTGATTAAGCAATGATAAATCTTTTGTCCAGTCACCATTAATATGATTATCTAATAAATGAGCTAAAGATGGATTAGCTTGACGAATCCAACGACGTGGTGTAACACCATTGGTTACATTATGGAATCGCCCCTTAAATAATCTTGCATAGGATGGAAAAAGATCGCTCACAACTAAATCTGAGTGAATTTGTGCTACACCATTAACAGCAAAAGATCCCACTACGCATAAATTTGCCATACGCACATGATGATCTATTATAATCGCAGTTTCTCGCCATGCTTGCTCAAATTCTTCATCGTTGAACTCTGCTCTCACTTTTGCCAATAATTCACGGTCAATTCTTTCAATAATCAACATATGGCGAGGTAACAATTGTGCAACTAAACCATCATCCCATTGTTCTAATGCTTCAGGTAATAACGTATGGTTAGTGTAAGCAAATGTTTTAGAAGAAATTACCCACGCTTGTTCCCAACTTAAATGATACTGATCGAGTAAAATTCTCATTAACTCAGGAATCGCTAATGCCGGGTGAGTATCGTTGAGTTGTACCACTTCAAACTCCGGTAATTCCATCAAAGTTCGACCTTGAGCAAGATGTTGACGTAATAGATCAGCGATTGAACAAGCACAATGGAAATATTGTTGCATTAAACGTAGTGTTTTTCCTTCTTGGTGGTTGTCATTTGGATATAACACTTTTGTTAATTTCGCAGCATCAATAACATGTGATTCAGCTTGTAAATATTGCCCATCATTAAATTTGGCTAAATCAAATGAAATTTCACTGTAACCTTGCCATAAGCGTAATGGTTGCTGTACACCTTTATAACCAACGACTGGTAAATCAAAAGCTTCACCTTGAATAGTCCAAGCTGGTTGCCATTCATATTGTTCATCTGAAATTTGAGTAACAGTTCCCCCAAAGCCAACTTGTTGTTGAAAATCAGGGCGGTGATATTGTTGTAAATAAAAATCACGATTCCAACTATCGCCTGTTTCTAATTGTTCACCAGATTCATTGAAGTGTTGTTTAAATAAACCGTATTGGTAATGTAAGCCATAGCCAATCGCCGGCTGAGAAAGACTTGCCATAGAATCTAAATAACAAGCAGCTAAACGCCCTAAACCACCATTGCCAAGAGATGGATCTCGTTCTTCCTCTAAAATATCAACGAGATTTTTACTATATCTTGCGACAAAATTATCTATATCTTGATATACTCCTAAGCTCATCAAATTATTGCCTAATAAGCGACCAATTAAAAATTCCATAGAAAGGTAATTCACTCTACGTGTATTCACAAGCGGTGGGTTAGCCGGAAAATTTTGTAAAATAGCAAATTGACTACAACTTGCAATAAATTGAAACCATTGAGTATTGGAAAGTTGTTCTGGGGCGATAAAACGTTCTTGACAATATTGATTAAGTTTTTGTTCAACTAACGTCATAAATGAAGCATTACTAATAGTAGGCATTTGATTCTCCAAAACGTAAAATAAACATAAGATAATGAAATACGTACATTATTCTTTACTCTTATAATGGAAGGATCATCCCTATGAAATCTGATTGAGTATGAAAAAAGGGGCTGATCTCATCAGCCCCCATTATACCTTTGCAATTATGCGATTTTTTATTTTGATAAGTTTATCTTTAGTCGATAACGTTTATCAAACATACATAATAAACCACCAAAGGCCATAAATAATCCACCAAACCAAATCCACCGAATGAATGGTTTGTAATATAAACGCAATCCCCAAGAACCATCATCTAAACGTTCACCCAGTGCAGCATATAAATCACGAGTAAAGCCCCAATCAATTGCTGCTTCGGTCATTCCCATTTTACTTACATTGTAAAAACGCTTTTCGGCATGCAAAGTAGCTTCATAATGATTATCTTTGGTGATTTCTATCTCCGCCGTACCGCCAACATAGTTTGCCCCATTACTATCATTAATACTTTTTAGGGTAAAGTTATAATCTAAAATCTGAGCAGACTCGCCGATATTCAAACGTACATTGCGCTCTACACTAAAGTTTTGACTAAATGCGATGCCAAATACTGTCATTGCAACACCTAAATGTGCCAGTACCATTCCCCAATGGGAACGAGATAATTTCGTTATTCCCACTAAGAATGAATGGCGATGTGTTGCTCGTTGATGTAATTCATACAAACTCAACGCAACGATAATAACTGACATCATTGTGCCTAATACAACACTTACGGTAATCGTATTTTTAAACAGATAAGGTAAACCGAAACCTAAGATAACCATTGTAATTAATGAAATAATCACAGGTAAACGAATGGCAGAAAACTTATCTCGTCGCCATTTTACAAGTGGTCCGATCCCAAGTAAAAATGCAAAAGGTACCATCAATGCTATAAACATTTGATCAAAGAATGGCGCCCCGATTGAGATACTGCCTAAGCCTAATTGTTTATGAATAAGCGGTAAGATAGTACCTAAAAAAACCACCGATAAAAATGCCATCAGTAAGATATTATTCAGTAACAATACCGATTCCCTTGAATAACGTTCTGAATTATCAAGGCTCTTAATTTTACTCCCCTGATAAGCGTAGAGTAACAACGACCCGCCAATTACTAGAACAAGATAAAGTAGAATATACAATCCTCTTGTTGGATCAGAAGCAAATGCGTGTACCGAAACCAAAATGCCCGAACGTACTAAGAATGTACCTAACAGACAAAGAGAGAATGCTAATATAGCTAAAAGCACAGTCCACGCTTTAAAACTACTGCGTTTTTCCGTAACGGAAAGGGAGTGAATAAGTGCAGTTCCAGCAAGCCAAGGCATTAATGAGGCATTTTCTACTGGATCCCAAAACCACCAGCCTCCCCAGCCTAATTCGTAATATGCCCACCAAGAACCTAATATTATGCCTAATGTTAAAAATGACCAAGCGGCTAATGTCCAAGGTCTAGACCATCTCGCCCAAGCAGTATCTAATCTTCCTATCATCAATGAAGCAATAGCAAAAGCAAATGCGACTGAAAAGCCGACATAGCCCATATACAATAATGGAGGGTGAAAAATTAAGCCTATATCTTGTAGCATTGGATTCAGCTCTTTTCCATCAACTGGAAAATCAGGGAAAGTGCGTAAAAATGGATTAGAGGTAAATAAAATAAAAATAAGAAAGCCAACGCTCACTAATCCCATAATACCTAAAACACGTGCCACCGCATCTTCTGGCATTTGTCGACTAAATACTGCAACAGCAATACTCCATAGGGAAAGTAACCAAATCCATAATAGTAATGAACCTTCGTGAGAACCCCACACAGCTGAAAGTCGATACTGAATTGGTAGTTGGCTATTTGAATTATTTACCACATACTGCACACTAAAATCATTCACTGCAAAAAGGTAAAATAGCGAACCAAATGAAAGTGTTAAACTTAAAAACATTGCCCACGTCATCGGTCGAGCAAGCGAAATTAAAGTCGCATTCCCTTTTTCTGCACCTACAAGCGGTAAGATCGCTAGCAAAATTGCAAAAGCTAAACTCAATGCAAGCGTATAATTTCCTAACTCAGCAATCATTGAGCTTCTCCCAATTGCTTACGATCACGCTCAGATTCGCCTTTTAAATCCGCTTCAGAAATACCCATTGGCTGATGTTGTTTCTTCATTTGTTCGCTTAAATCTGGTGGCATATAGTTTTCATCGTGTTTTGCTAACACTTCTGTCGCTTGTAATTTTGTTGGTTCAACCAATACACCCTGTGCCACAATACCTTGCCCTTCACGGAATAAATCAGGCAAGATACCTTCATATTCAACCTCAATCGCAGGCCCGATATCATTTAATCCAAATGTCACTTTTAGCGTTTTATCATCTCGTTGTACGGAACCTTCTACGACCATTCCACCTACACGAATCCGTTGTCCTACACTAGGTTTTTTATCGGCTTGGTTATCTTTCCCATAAATAATTTCTGACGGAGTATAGAACAAATCAATATTTTGACTTAATGCATATAATGTCAGTCCTGCAGCTACTGCTACACCAAATAAAATAATAAAAATAACCTTTAATCTTGATTTACGTCTTGGATTCATAATTCTCCTACCATCCCTTCAAAAATCAATTGATAAAAACATTTCCAGTGTAACAAAAAAGCTATTTATTAGCTGGGATTATCAGCCTTAAATACAGATAAATATAAATAAAATGCAAAATGTTTGATGATATTCAAATTTTTGCTGTATACACATTTAAAAATATAAATCTTATAACTCAAAAAATGAACTGTGCTAAAATAGCTTAACTTTACTCATACACATTACTCAACAACATTACTCATTTACGAGGAATTACTTTGACAGAAATTACTTTAATTTTAGAACCAGAAGATAACGATCGTCTAAAATCACTTTGTGGTCCTTTTGATGAACATATTAATCTTATCGAAAAAAGCTTCAATTTAAACATTTCACGTAATGCTTTTACCTTAACTATTCGAGGGGTAGAAGAAAGTTCATCCTCACTCTCTTTATTACAAAATTGTGCCACGCTGATTCAGCAACTTTATAACGATACTGCCCCGATTCGTGGAGTGATTAAAGAATTGGATTTAGAAGACATTCATCTCGCCATTCAAGAAAGCCGAATGTTATTGCAATCATCAGAACAATCAGACCCACAAGAAAAATCTTCCGATTATCACGCTATTACGATCAAAACTAAACGAGGGATGATTAAGCCAAGAGGAGAAAATCAACAACGCTATTTACGCAATATTCTTACTCACGATATTAGCTTTGGGATTGGCCCTGCAGGAACAGGAAAAACCTTTTTAGCGGTGGCTGCTGCAGTAGAATCTTTGGAAAGACAAGAAATTCGCCGTATATTACTCACTCGACCAGCCGTTGAAGCAGGCGAAAAGTTGGGCTTTCTTCCAGGGGATTTAGGGCAAAAAATTGAGCCTTATTTACGACCTTTATATGATGCGTTATTTGAAATGTTAGGCTTTGAACGAGCTCAAAAATTGATGGAGCGAAATGTTATCGAGATCGCACCGCTTGCATATATGCGAGGTCGAACATTAAACGATGCTTTTATTATCTTAGATGAGAGCCAAAATACGACTATTGAACAGATGAAAATGTTTTTAACCCGTATTGGTTTTAATTCTAAAGCGGTGATTACTGGGGATGTAACCCAAATAGATTTACCTCGTAGCCAAAAATCAGGGTTAAGACACGCAATTGAAGTGTTAAGTAAAGTGTCTGATCTAAGCTTTAATTACTTTGAAAGTAACGATATTGTTCGTCATCCAGTAGTTGCAAAAATAGTTCAAGCCTATGATGCTTGGGAAGCAGAAGATGAAATTCGTCGAGAACAGAAAAGATTGGCTAAATTAGAATTGGAACAACAGAAGATTTTAGAACAAGCTGGAAAACTTCTGTAATCTTTATTATATTTCATCTGACAAGCAAACGCCTGTCAGATGAAATATCAATTACGCAGTAACTTCTAACTCAGGGAAAAGCATTCTAATTACATTCTGAGTTAAACGTCTTGATTTTCCTTGATAAGGAAAGATGTGCATCATCATCATTGGATTGAAATTCGCCTCAATCACGCCCCAAGAAGATAACTCTTTTGAGGCTGGTTTTGTTAAATCAGGAATAATAATATCCACTCCACAAACAGCTGCCCCCATTGCTTTAGCAATACCGACAGCTAGTTCTTTATAACTTGTATGCATTTCATCCGTCATATCAATAGAATCACCACCCGTACTGACATTAGAATTTGCTCTTAATTGCACAAGTTGATCTTTAGCTGGAATACTCTCAAAAGTTAAACCTTTCTCTTTAAGTTGTAAGGATTCAATTTCGCCTAATGCTATTTTCTTCAATGGAGTACGACTACCGTCACCTCGTAAAGGATCGCTATTTTTGCTATTCACCAGTTCCGCAACAGTATGAATACCATCTCCGACTACATTTGCAGGTACACGCAGTAACACAGCCTCTGTTTTATCACCAAGTACAAAAAAGCGATATTCTGTACCCGTTAAATAATCCTCAACCATAATCTCACGATCTTCCCTAAAGGCAATTTCAACTGCTTGAGCAAAATCTTCTTTGTTTTTTACGCCTTGTTGGAAAATGGTGATACCTAAGCCATAATTGGTTGATTTAGGTTTGATCACTATCGCTCTATTTTCAAAAAGTGGATATTGGTAAATCGCTTCATCTGCTGAAGTAAACTCAACGCTCTGTGGCACATTGAATCCCGCTTTTTGTAGCACTTTTTTAGTCACAACCTTATTTTCCATAATCAATGGCGAAATATAGTTATCGTGAGAGGTCATATTGCCATTTTTTACATACTCTAAATGATCATTAAATTTTAAACTTAAGAATTGATCATTTTCATCTAATAGCTCAACATTTAAACCCACTTTAATCGCATCAAATAATAAAGCCTGTGTAGATAATTCCATATTATCAAAGGCTGAAAGTGCATAGAAACGGGCCAAAGATTGTTGTTTATATTTTTGAGCAAGATCTGCACCTAATTTTTGATAATCACCAAATTCTTCAATAGCTTTCACTAACTGCCCACATAACGTTTGGCTAGGATCAGCAAAAGCCAATAGTTTTTGTTGAACAATATTCATCAATTCCTTAGGTGCATTAATTTCTTCTAGCATTACTAATAGCTGATGCAAAATTTGTTCACCTTCATCACGAAAAGTAGTTTCACTTAATGGATGCTCCCAAGCAACTTCCGCTAATCGCTCTTGCCCTATTTTTATTGCATTTTCTGCCTTATCCATCCAGATCATTAATAATGCAAAATAGTGGATGAATTTTGCATCATCCAAAGATATACCATAAATTTCAAAGGGATTGAGATCGAATAAACGAAATTCGACATATTGAATCCCTGCTTTAAGTAAATCTCTTACCTTTTTTGCTCCTCGTAAACGAACATTCGAATAAAATTCTTTTTCTGCAATTAATTTTCCTGTATTTACCCAATGTTCTAAAGTTTCAACGTATTCTTGCAGAGAATCGAACGACACTTTAATTTCCGGATCATTCACATAGCCATATTTACTAGAACGTAAACTACGGACATATTGCCCTTTTTTGAGAGGGGATCCATCTTTAAAATACTTATCTTCAACCGTTGGCGTAGCACTTAATAAATACAATAGAATCCATTGATATCTGAGAAAATTATTCGCCATTTTTAGATATAAATTATTCTGAAACTCTACAAAAGATTGTGAGCTTGATTGTGCTTGATACAATTTTTTAATAAACGTTGGTGATAATTGAAAATTATAATGAATTCCACTCACCATCTGCTTATATTTACCATAAGCAGTAACTAAGTGTTCACGATAAGCGACATCTTGTGGATCATCTAGCTGTGCGACTTTTATCAATTCCTCTGGAGGTAAACCTGCTGGCATACTAAGTGGAAAAATATATTCATCCTCAGGGATTGTACGTTGCACCACTTCGTGAATCGCAGATAACCATCTATAAGTATCTTCTATTTTATTATTTGGAGGGGTGATTAATTCTAATTGGCTTTCCGCAAAATCCGTTTGAATATAAGGATGATAAGATCGATTCCCAAACTGATGAGAATGAGGTGTGGTAACCACTTCTCCATTTTTATGAACTCGTTGGCTTTCTTTCTCAATTCCAAATGAGCCTTCTTGAAAGAGTAAAGATAGATTATTTTTTTTAATAATTTCTTTTATATTCACATCTATTCCTTTTAAAACTTAAATATCAACCAATGAAATATACTTAGCATTGTACATGAATTTTCATAAATCTATAAAACTGAAATTATTTGATATATTGTATTATAAAAACACTTCATTTTTAGAAGACATAATTTATATCCATGAATTATTTGAAGAATAAAGCTCTTTTTTAAAATCCTAATTATTTTCAATACAGATATACAAAATCATAGCATTGATTATAACAAAAGGATTATTATGATTTGTTATGAATCATAAAAAAGGAATCTATTAGTAACCATAGAATAGACTTTATGATAACAATAAATAAGCAGTTAGTTTCGTTGAAAATTTTAAAAAATAGAAAAGCAAAAAACCGTAAGTTATCTCTAACTTACGGTTTCCCTTAATAAAGCCCTGATGGCGACCTACTCTCACATGGCGAATCACCACACTACCATCGGCATAACAGCATTTTACTTCTGAGTTCGGAATGGATTCAGGTAGTTCCACTGCACTATGACCATCAGGATAATCCTGTTAACAACTTACGTCTTATTCTATCTTTTTTCTTTCTATTCTTCCCTAGGATTTCTTTATTCTTCCTAGCACTAAAATCTTAAAACAAGCTGTCTTTCTGTTTAACTTTCTCTTTCTTTCAGTCTGTGTAACTTCTTAGTAAACTTCTACACTCTCTTATGTCCTCTGAGTTCCGCTCTCGCTTCTCTCTAAAAAACACTTGAGGTTGTATGGTTAAGCCTCTCGGGCAATTAGTATGTGTTAGCTCAACGTCTCGCAACGCTTACACACCACACCT
>NZ_JARIDQ010000033.1 GCF_029256985.1 Otariodibacter sp.
CAAATGGCGATCAATGCTGTTATCAGCGATATGTGTCAACCAAAAGCAATGGATAGATTGGTCTGTGGGGATGTTGGTTTTGGAAAAACAGAAGTCGCCATTCGAGCAACATTCTTAGCGGTAATGAACCAAAAACAAGTGGCAATCCTTGCCCCAACCACATTATTAGCTCAACAGCATTATGAAAACTTTAAAGATCGTTTTGCTAACCAACCAGTGCAAGTTGAAGTGCTTTCTCGTTTTAAAACGGCTAAAGAGCAAAAAGAAATCTTACAACAGACTATTGAGGGTAAAGTTGATATCTTAGTCGGTACGCACAAACTGTTACAGGATGATGTTAAATTCCGTGATTTAGGCTTATTGATTATTGATGAAGAGCATCGTTTTGGGGTTCGTCAAAAAGAACGAATTAAACAGTTACGAGCTAATGTGGATATTTTAACCCTGACCGCCACGCCAATTCCAAGAACGCTCAATATGGCGTTAAATGGAATGCGAGATTTATCCATTATTGCAAGTCCGCCAGCAAGACGTTTATCGATTAAAACCTTTGTTCGTCAAAGTGATGATACTGTGATTAAAGAAGCGATTCTGCGTGAAATTTTGCGAGGGGGGCAAGTTTATTATCTACATAATGATGTGGCGACCATTGAAAATACCGCTCAACAACTCGCTGAACTTGTGCCAGAGGCAAGAATTGTGATCGGACACGGTCAAATGCGAGAACGAGAGTTAGAGCGTGTAATGGCAGATTTTTATCATCAACGCTTTAATTTACTTGTGTGTTCAACCATTATTGAAACAGGGATTGATGTTCCAACTGCCAATACAATTATTATTGAGCGAGCGGATAAATTTGGTTTAGCACAATTGCACCAATTAAGAGGGCGTGTTGGACGCTCTCATCATCAAGCCTATGCTTATATGCTTACACCACCCCCAAAAACTTTAACCAAAGATGCTCAACAGCGTTTAGAGGCGATTAGCACTATCGATAATCTCGGAGCAGGCTTTGTGCTTGCAACTCACGATTTAGAAATTCGTGGGGCGGGAGAGCTACTGGGTAGTGAGCAAAGCGGACAAATTGAGTCGATTGGATTCTCTCTCTATATGGATTTATTAGAAAGTGCAGTAAAAGCTCTACAAGAAGGGCGAGAACCAACGTTAGATGAAATCACACAACAACAAGTTGAGATTGAATTGCGTATCCCAGCACTTCTGCCAGACGACTACGTACCTGATGTTAATATGCGACTCTCGTTCTATAAACGCATAGCCAGTGCAGAAAATGATAATGAATTAAAAGATCTCAAAATTGAATTGATCGATCGCTTTGGCTTGTTACCAGAGGCGACTAAAAACTTATTCCACATTACTCAATTACGCTATTTAGCCAAGGCCTTGGAATTGAAAAAAATAGATGCGGGAATCAATGGTGGTTACTTAGAATTTAAACTAACAGCACAGCCTGATCCAATGAAGTTTTTACAGCTGATTCAGTCTGATAAAAATACGTTTAAATTTGATGGTCCACATAAGTTCCGTTTCACTAAGCCAATGGAATCAGGCGAGGAACGTTTAAAATTCGTCTCTGAGTTGATAGAAACTCTCACAAATTAAGCAAAAATAAGCGGTAAGTTCACCACTGGTTTTTGCAAAAAGATAAAAAAGACTGAAATTTAGTCGAATGAAATTTTTTTGATAATTTCTATTTGACACAAGCGTTCAATTCGCTAGAATACGCACCATTGAAACGCTACAGCAATCTGTAGCGTTTTTTAGCGGGAATAGCTCAGTTGGTAGAGCACGACCTTGCCAAGGTCGGGGTCGCGAGTTCGAGCCTCGTTTCCCGCTCCATTTTTTTAGCGTTTAGCCCGAGTGGCGGAATCGGTAGACGCAAGGGATTTAAAATCCCTCGCCTTTCGGGGCGTGCCAGTTCAAGTCTGGCCTCGGGCACCATTCTAAAATAAAAGATAGCACCTAAAGGTGCTTTTTTTATATCTAAAATTTATCCACTATGTTTGCTTAATTAGGTGAGCTTTAAACAAAAAAAAAGCGAATTGGTCTTCCAATTCACTTTCTTCATTTTAATCAAAGCTTATTTTAAGTTTTGTAAAAATGCAGCTAAATTTTGAGCTCCAACTTGTTGTGCAACAACTTCACCATTTTTAAAAATAAGTAAGAATGGGATACTACGAACACCAAATTGTGCTGGAATTTGTTGGTTTTCATCTACATTCATTTTTACGATTCGTGCTTTGTCACCAACCTGTGTGGATAACTCATCTAACACAGGGCCAATTGCACGACAAGGTCCACACCAAGGTGCCCAAAAGTCTAATAATACTGGAACATCTGACTTCAATACATCTTGTTCAAAGTTTGCATCTGTTGTGTGAATTACATTACTCATAATTTTTCCTTTTTAATAGATATAAAACAAATCCAATAAAGACTTGTTAATAAGATTCCTACAAGATAGTGATTTATATCCGACTTTTCAAGTAGGAAATATCTATAACTTTGATTATTTTTCTTTTACTTCAGCTTTTTCATGAGGTAAAACTAAATTTAAGATTAATGCCAATAATGAACCCACAGTAATTCCTGAACCTAAAATTTCTTGTAAAAATTCAGGGAGTTTATGAAGTAATTCAGGACGAGTTGTTACGGCTAATCCACAGCCAATGGAAATGGCAATAATAAGCCCATTGCGTTTACTGCGTTCTACTTTATCCAGCATTTGAATCCCTGCAGTAATGATCATTGCAAACATCATTAAGCCTGCACCACCTAATACAGGCATTGGAATTGAGACAACTACTGCTCCTAATACTGGAAATAATCCAGCAAGGACAAGTAATACTCCCATTGTTGTCACAACATAACGACTTGCTACGCCAGTCAGCGAAATAACACCGATATTTTGTGAGAATGAAGAGAATGGTGTTGTAGACATAATTGCAGCAAAGGCAGACCCCAAACCATCACATAACACGCCACCCCTTAAATGTTTACCTGTAATTTCGGTATCAGTTGCATTACCTAGTGCGAGGAAGTTACCACTAGATTCAACAATGGTTACTAAATAAGCAATACTCATACCGACTATACCAGAAATTGGGAAAGTTAATCCAAAATGGAATGGTTGAGGTAGAGCAAATAAATTCGCATTTTCTACATTAGAAAAATCTATCCATCCAAGGACTAAAGCAACAACATAGCCCACCATAATACCAATCACGATAGCAGCTGCAGCAAAGATACCTTTCCCCCACTGTACAAGAATGACTACGATTACAAGTACGAAAGTTGCCATGGCAAGATTAGCAGGATCTGCATAATTAGGATCAGTTTTTTGACCACCTGCAAACCAATCAACGGCAACAGGGATCAAGCTTAAACCAATGATCATTACAACCACACCTGTTACAACAGGGGGGAATAATTTCCTAACATATGGCATAAAAAAGCTGCCGATAATCATCACTAATGAACCTACCAGAGAAGCACCTAAAATACCTGAAACGCCTTCATTAAAGCCAATAGCTAAAGCAGCAGCTACGAAAGTAAAACTTGTCCCCATTACACTTGGTAAGCGTAATCCTACAATACCAATTCCTCGACTTTGAATAATAGTTACAACACCTGATACCAATAATGCAGCATTAACTAATACAATAGTATCCTCTGTCGGAAGCTTTAATACATTACCAATTACAAGAGGTACAGCAATAATCCCACCTAATGCGGCAAGAAGATGTTGTGCTGCTAAAAGTAATGTCAGTCCAAAAGGAGGCTTATCGTTAATAGAATAAAGAAGTTTTTGCATAATTTTGATTGATTTTATATAGGAAGCATAGAGAAGGGGAGGCATTATAGTATTTTTTTAAATTGAAGCAATCGTTTGCTCCAATAATTATTAAATTATTTACAATATTTTTACTATCGAAATAATTAGCTATTCAAGCTAGCCAAAAGTAATGTAAATAGGTACAATCAAATGCTTGCATCTTTTAATATTTTAAAGATGTAAATTCATTTTTTTCTTGGAGAGAATTATGTCGTGGAATGAATCAGGCAATCAGCAAGATCCTTGGGGTAAACCAGGACAAAAAAGACCTGAACAGGAAGGCTCAGAGCAAAAACCAGAGCAGGAGCCAAAAGATAAACAAGCAGGACAACAACCACCTGATTTAGAAGAAGTATTTAATAATTTATTAAAAAAATTAGGTCGAAATAGCGGGAATGGCTCGAATGGTAATAATAGCGGTAACCACGAACCATCACGGTTTTTGTCGTTTGGAAAAATTTTACCTATTGCTATAGTAATTGGTGGAATAATTTGGGCAGGATCAGGTTTTTATACCATCCAAGAAGCAGAAAGAGGTGTTGTTACTCGTTTTGGTAAGCTCAATGAAATTGTTTTACCTGGTTTAAACTGGAAACCTACTTTTGTGGATGAAGTTGTTCCAGTTAATATTGAGCGAGTAATGGAGTTAAAAACGAATGGTTCCATGTTAACTCAGGATGAGAATATGGTGCTTGTTGAAATGACAATACAATATCGAGTAGATAATCCTGCTAAATATTTATTTAGTGTGAATAACCCTGATGATAGTTTAAAACAAGCAACAGATAGTGCTCTACGTTACGTCATTGGTCATATGACAATGGATAATATTTTAACAATAGGACGAGCAGTCGTAAGGGAAAAAACTTGGACTGAATTGAATAATATTATTAAAACTTATGATATGGGGTTACTCGTTACAGACGTAAACTTCCAATATGCACGACCACCAGAAGAAGTTAAAGCTGCATTTGATGATGCAATTAAAGCGCAGGAAGATGAACAACGTTTAATTCGAGAAGCAGAAGCTTATGCTCGTGGGCAAGAGCCAGTGGCTCGAGGACGTGCTCAACGTATTATTGAACAAGCTAATGCTTACAAAGAACAAGTTGTACTTAATGCTGAAGGAGAAGTAAATCGCTTTATTCAATTACTTCCAGAATATAAAGCTTCACCCAAGATCTTAAAAGAACGCTTGTATATTCAGGCAATCGAAAATGTGATGAAGAATACACCTAAATTGATGATGGATGGAGGCAGTAACAATCTTACAGTATTACCAATAGATAAATTAATGCAACATTCATCCGGTAATGTGGATAATGGAGAATCAACCACACCGCAACAAAAACAACCTCTATCAGTCCAAAAAGGTACTCCTGTACGAACAACAGAGTCAGTTCCTCCAAAATCTGTTCAAGAAGTTGAGCCTGTACGTAAAGGGAGATTTTAATAATGCGTAGATTTTTATTCCCAATTATCATTGTTATTGCCTTTATCTTGTTTCAATTAATTATTGTTGTGCAAGAAGGTCAACGTGGAATTATGTTACGCTTCAATAAAGTTCAGCGTGATTCAGATAATAAAGTTGTAGTGTATGAGCCAGGATTACATTTTAAAATTCCTTTTGTGGAACAATTAAAAGTATTGGATGCTCGTATCCAGACATTAGATGGACAAGAAGATCGTTTTGTTACGGTTGAGAAGAAAGATTTATTAGTTGATTCTTACGTTAAATGGAAAATTAGCGATTTTGGACAGTTTTATACATCAACTGGAGGTGATTACTTAAAAGCTTCTGATCTTCTTCGTCGCAAAGTAAATGATCGCTTACGTTCTGAGATCGGTTCTCGTACTATCAAAGATATCGTTTCAGGCTCACGTGGCGAATTGATGGCTGGCGCACAGAAATCATTAAATACTGGTGAAGATGGCACTGAACGTTTAGGTATTGAAGTGGTGGATGTTCGAGTTAAGCAAATTAATTTACCAAATGAAGTTTCTTCTTCTATTTATCAACGAATGCAAGCAGAACGTGCAGCGGTTGCTCGTGAACATCGTTCTCAAGGTGAAGAAAAAGCAGAATTTATTCGTGCTGAAGTGGATAAAAAAGTCACTTTAATTCTTGCGACAGCAAATAAAAAATCAGATGAACTTCGAGGTGCTGGTGATGCAGAGGCTGCTAAAATTTATGCAGATGCATTTAATCAAGAGCCTGAATTTTATAGTTTTGTTCGTAGTTTAAAAGCTTATGAAGAAAGCTTTGCTGAAGGTAAGAATAACTTAATGATATTGAAACCAGATAGCGGATTCTTCCGCTTCATGAAAGCACCTACAGAATAGGTATATGTGCAAGACCCGAGAAATCGGGTCTTTTATATTTTGCGGTAGTGATCAAGCGGTCACTTTAAGCAAAAAATTAACAAATTATAATCTAGTAGAATTAACTAACAAACTAACTCAAGAGGCATTCAATTATGGGTAAAAGTGTTGCTGTGCTTGGCGCTCAATGGGGCGATGAGGGCAAAGGTAAAATTGTAGATTTATTAACGGATCGTGCAAAATACGTGGTTCGTTATCAGGGCGGACATAATGCGGGTCATACTCTGATTATTAATGGAGAAAAAACGGTTTTACGTTTAATTCCATCCGGTATTTTACGTGATAATGTAACTTGCTTAATTGGTAATGGGGTTGTACTTTCACCAACTGCATTGATGCAAGAAATGAGAGAGTTAGAATCTCGCGGTATTAATGTTCGTGATCGACTAAAAATTTCAGAAGCTTGTCCATTAATTCTTCCTTATCATGTTGCAATGGATCATGCTCGTGAATCAGCATTAGGTAAAAATAAAATTGGTACAACAGGTCGAGGTATTGGTCCGGCTTATGAAGATAAAGTCGCACGCCGTGGATTACGTGTTAGCGATTTATTTAATCGTGAAGTTTTTGCAGAAAAACTTAAAACAATTCTAGAATATTATAACTTCCAACTTGTTCATTATTATAAAGTTGAGCCAGTTGATTACCAAAAAACATTAGATGAAATTTTTGCAATTGCAGATATTATTACTGGTATGGTTGCTGATATTACAACACTTCTTCATAAAGCTCGTGAAAATGGTGATAATATTCTATTTGAAGGCGCTCAAGGTACAATGTTAGATATTGATCATGGTACTTATCCATTTGTTACTAGTTCAAATACAACAGCAGGTGGTGTTGCAACCGGTTCAGGATTTGGTCCTCGTAATTTAGATTATGTTTTAGGTATCATTAAAGCTTACTGTACACGTGTCGGTTCAGGTCCATTTACTACAGAATTATTTGATGAAGTGGGAGCAGAAATTGCTCGTAAAGGTAATGAGTTTGGTGCGGTAACAGGACGCCCTCGTCGTTGTGGGTGGTTTGATGCTGTAGCTGTCCGTCGTGCAATTCAAATTAATTCTATTTCTGGTTTCTGTATGACAAAACTAGATGTATTAGATGGATTTGATGAATTAAAAATCTGTGTAGCTTATAAAATGCCAAATGGTGAAATTGTTGAATATGCACCAATGGCCGCAGCAGATTGGGAGGGGATTGAACCAATCTATGAAACTTTACCAGGTTGGACAGAAAATACTTTCCGTGTAACTTCGCTTGATGATTTACCACAAAATGCGATTAACTACATTAAACGTGTTGAAGAAGTTCTTGGTGTTCCAGTTGATATTCTTTCAACAGGTCCAGATCGTGTAGAAACTATGATCTTACGTGACCCATTCGCAGAGTAATTTTAAAATTTATTGTAATAAAAACCGCCAAAATCTGGCGGTTTTTGCAATCAAGTTTTTGATTTATCTTTTTTGTCTTACTGGATAACACCTGGTTGTAACACAATATGTTTCATTTCTAGATATTCATTAATACTAGTCATACCACGTTGACGGCCTACACCACTTTGTTTGTAGCCACCTTCTTCAAATTCATCACGCATAACAACCCAGTCATTAATCCAAATTGTACCAGCTTCAATTCCACGAGCAACACGTAAAGGACGATCAACATCTGTTGTCCAAATACTTGCCGCTAAACCATATTCAGTAGCATTAGCCTTTTTAACTGCTTCACTTTCTGTTTCAAAGACTTCTAAAGTTAATATTGGACCGAAAGCTTCATGTTGAACGATATCAGCTTGGCTATCTTTCACCTCTAATAGTGTAGGACGATAGAATGCACCTTTAGCTAATTCACCTTCAGTATATGGGCCACCACGAACTAAAACTTTTGCTCCTTTAGCAATAGCGTCTTCTACCATTCCGTCAACACGTTTAACACTCTTCATGTCAATTAGAGCCCCCATATCATATTGAGGATCCATTGCAGGACCAACTTTCACTTTAGCTAACTCTTCTGATAAACGTTTACGTACCTCATCTGCAATACCTTTTTGTACTAAGATACGACTCCCCGTCATACAAAATTGCCCTGAGAATACAGTTAATGCTTGAATTGCTTTAGGTATTAAAGCATCAATATTAGCGTCATCAAATACGATTAATGGAGTTTTACCACCAAGTTCTAAGCTGAGGCGTTTGAGATATGGCGCACTTTCTTTTTGTAATGCTCGTCCAGTTTTGGTGCTTCCAGTAAAGCTAATAACTGGGACCGCAGGATGAGAAACTATTGGTTCCAACACTTCATGACCACCAGTCACCATATTAATTACACCTTTTGGTAATGATTTTACGCTAGCTAATACTTCAGCAATTAAGTGATTCGTTAGTGCTGTTTGATCTGGCATTTTTAATACAGTTGTACAACCTGCAGCCAAAGCTGGTGCTAAAGAGCGAATTAATAAAGCAAGTGGTGAATTCCATGGTGTACTAATACCGACTACTCCAACAGGTTCTTTCACTAGTATTGAATATTTACCTGCTCCCCATTCAGCTGCTCGGCCATAGTCTGTATAAATGGTTGCTGCTGAAAAATGTAAGCCAGGTTTAACAAATTCAGTTTCAAAACTTGCTTCCGCAAATAACTTACCATTTTCAGTTGCAATCATTGTAGCTAAGTCTTTTTTACGTGCTTCAAAAGCTTCAGCCATCTCTAATAAAACTTGATGACGTAATTCACGATTAGTTCTCCAATCTGTATTAGCAAATGCTTCTTGTGCTGCTTTAATTGCTAATTCTGCTTCTTCTTTACCACCTTTAACATAGGTACCAAGTACCTCACCTGTAGATGGGTTTATTGTTTCACGAGTTAAGCCTGTATTAACCCATTCACCATTAATCCAATGTTGTGCATGATTTTTTGATACCATTTTCTTTCTCCAATTATTTAACTTGTTCAATATTTATATTTACTTATATTTACTACTAAGCTATGCAATAAAACTTGATTTTACAAAAAATTAACAAATTTTTTTCATAAAATCAAACTTTATTCCCTTTATGACCTAGACTGTCCTAATATGGGAAAGTTCCTGTATTATTTCAGTTTTCACCATATTCCCTGATCTAATCTAAGGTTTTCATATATTTTATAGCGTAACTTTTCAAGAATATTTAATCAATTATTTTTAATAATTTTTTAAAAAAAATAATTTTTATTCATTATTAGTAAATTATTAATTTCTTAGATATATATAAATTATTCAAGTATTCGTAAGCCAGAATAAAGTAAAAGACTTGATCTTGATAAGTTTAGGCAAATTAAAAATAGTATGCTCAGACAGATAGTAGCGATTGAGAAAATATAGTTATGTTAGGTATATATGATAGATGGTAATTAAGTAATACCTCGGTTATGTGTATTTCTAAAAGAATAATTGCTTGACATAATTTATGATAAAATTTTGGTGGTTCAATATGGTTTAATTCTCCATCTATACTGAATAATATATAGTAAAAACATGTGTATTCTATGGCTACGTTAGATACATAATTTTTTATCATAATCACTACTTACATTTTGAGAGAATCAAGTATGAATGAAATAAAAATAGCTATTGCATTAGCTGGCATTTTAGCCACAATTTTTTTACTTATAAAAAAATATGAAACAAGATCTGTGTTAATTGGCATTGGATTAGTTATGGCATTTATTACCTTTAATCCAATGGAAGCTTTAGATGCTTTTGCAAAAAGTATGACTTCTGGTGGGCTTATTATGGCGATTTGCTCAAGTATGGGATTTGCTTTTGTTATGAAATATACCAAATGTGATACACATTTAGTTCATTTATTAACAAAACCTTTGAGTGGATTGAGATTTTTTCTAATCCCAATGGCAACGATGATTACTTTTTTGATTAATATTGCAATTCCTTCTGCTGCTGGATGCGCAGCTGCAGTGGGAGCAACGTTGATTCCTGTATTGAGAGCAGCAGGTGTTCGCCCTGCAATGGCCGCATCTGCAATATTGGCAGGTACTTTTGGTTCGATGATGAGTCCCGGATCATCTCATAGTGCAATGATTAGTGAAATGTCGGGTTTAACAATTACTGAGGTTAATTTATCCCATGCTCCTTATACAATAATTACTGGAGCAATAGGTATGGTAATTCTAACATTATTAGCTTTAGTCTTTAAGGATTATAGCAAACAGCATAGAGAAGAATATATCAATGAGCATAAAGTATCAGAAACGCAATTTGCTGGTGTAAATATCTTTTATGCTCTCGCACCGCTTATACCTTTAATCATTCTAGTTCTTGGTGGCACATCGTTGCAACAATTACCATTTCTTGAATGGACTAATATGGGAGTAGCACAAGCAATGCTTGTTGGTACAATCTATACTGTATTAGTTACTCGAGTGTCTTTGACAAAAATTACAAATGAATTCTTTGATGGTATGGGAAGTTCATATGCTAATGTACTAGGTATTATTATTGCAGCAGGTGTATTTGTTGCTGGATTAAAAGCAACTGGAGCGATCGATTTTGCTATTGAATTTTTAAAAGGATCGAGTGAGTTTGTACGTTGGGGAGCTACAATAGGACCATTTTTAATGGGGGTAATCACAGGTTCAGGAGATGCTGCTGCTATTGCTTTCAATACAGCTGTTACTCCTCACGCTATTGATTTAGGATATAGTCACGTTAATTTAGGTATGGCGGCTGCTATTGCAGGAGCAATTGGGCGTACAGCTTCGCCAATTGCAGGAGTTACTATTGTTTGTGCGGGTTTGGCTGGAGTGAATCCTATTGAAATAATCAAAAGAACAGCACCGGGAATGATTTTAGCAACATTATTTTTAACATTTTTTATGTTATAAGTAGAGTTTATGGATAACAATATACCTTATCTAGACTAGCTTTGTATTGGTTTAATAATAGCTAAATGAACTTTGCTTAATAATAAATATCAAAGAAAATAAATTGGTAATTCTTGATAGATTAACTAGCTGTTTAATGATACTTTTTATTTATCAAGGAGTTATTATTAAATTAATAAGATAAAGGTAAATATGAAAATTAAATATTTAGGACAAAATTGTTTTTTATTTAGTCATAATGACAAATTGATTTTATCAGACCCTTTTTATAACTTTCAAAAGGATAAGTCTAGATTTGATATTAATGCTCAGAAGATAGATTATGTGTTGATTACTCACGCTCATCAAGATCATATCGCAGACGTTGAGGAAGTTTTACAATTTCACCCAAATACTATAATTATTGGACAGCCAGAAATTTGTGGGTATTTTAATCATCCTAATCAGGTCGATTTAAACATAGGAGGTTCTTATCAAATAGACGGTTTAAAAATAGCAATGGTAAGTGCCACTCATACAAGTTCTTTTCCTGATGGAACATATGGTGGAGTTCCAGTAGGTTATGTATTTCAGTTAGCAAACAGAACCTTATATTTAGCGGGGGATACTGGAGTAAATAAAGATATGGAATATCTAAAACCTATTTTTGGAGATATTACTACAGCAATATTACCAATAGGTGGACATTATACATTAGATGCTAAATCAGCAAGTTTTGTAGCAAAAGAGTTAATTAAGACATCAAAAGTTATCGGTTGCCATTTCGATACATTCCCACCAATAACCATCAATCATCAAGAGGCAAAAGATTCTTTTACTGCAAATAATATTGAACTGATTCTACCAGAACTTGGAGATGAAATTCAGTTTTAATAAATTTTCTAAAAATTTAGATAAATTTATTATAAAAATATGATACAGCCTATTGCTGATACAATTATCTACCAAGCTTAGTTAATACTTTAATTGGAGGGAACACAGAAATGATTAAGAACACCTCGGATCTGCGATATGATTGATATTTAACATTTAAGCTCTACTAGAAATTGTGTAGAATAGTAGCTAATCATAACCTTAATTTTTAGAGGAATAGAATGAAAAGAGTCGTTATCACAGGATTAGGTGTTATTTCCAGTATTGGTAATAATAAAGAGGAAGTTTTAGATTCCTTACGCAACGGAAAATCAGGTATAGAATTTGTTCCTTCTTTCCAAGAGATTGGAATGCGTAGCCAAATTGCTGGTACAATTAAATTAAACCCAGCAGATCTTATTGAACGTAAAGTTTACCGTTTTATGGGGGATGCAGCTGCGTATGCTTATCTTTCCATGAAGGAGGCTATTGAAGATTCTGGATTAACAGAGGATCAAGTATCAAATGATCGTACTGGATTAGTAATTGGAGCTGGAACAGGCTCTGCTCATAGCCAATTAGTTGCTTGTGATGCAGTTCGTGGACCTAGAGGTGTGAAAGCAGTTGGACCTTATGCAGTAACCAAAACTATGGCATCAAGTGTTTCAGCATGTTTGGCAACTCCATATAAAATACGTGGCGTAAATTATAGTATTAGTTCTGCTTGTGCAACTTCAGCACATTGTATCGGACATGCGATGGAGCTTATTCAACTAGGCAAGCAAGATGTGGTTTTTGCTGGTGGTGCTGAAGAACTTTCTTGGGAATGTGCGACAGAATTTGATGGAATGGGAGCAGTTTCAACAAAATATAATGATACACCAGAAAAAGCATCACGTGCTTACGATGCTAATCGTGATGGTTTCGTAATCGCTGGTGGTGGTGCTGTAGTCGTTGTTGAAGAGTTAGAACACGCATTAGCACGTGGTGCTAAAATTTATGCAGAAATTGTGGGTTATGGTGCAACATCTGATGGTTATGATATGGTTGCCCCAAGTGGTGAAGGCGCAGCTCGTTGTATGAGACAAGCTATTGCGACTGTTAATGGTGAAATTGAATATATTAATGTTCATGGCACATCTACTCCAGTAGGTGATGTAAAAGAGTTAGAAGCAATTCGTAATGTGTTTCCTGACGAAACACCAGCAATTTCATCTACAAAATCGATGACAGGTCATTCTTTAGGTGCGGCTGGAGCTCAAGAAGCAATTTATTCATTACTTATGCTAAATAATGATTTTATTGCACCAAGTATTAATATTGAAACCTTGGATGAAAAAGCACAAGGGATGAATATTGTAACTGAGCGTCAAGATAAACCATTAAGAACAGTAATGTCGAATAGTTTTGGATTTGGTGGAACAAATGCCTGTTTAGTCTTCCAAAAATATACTGGATAACTAATCTTTGAGCATAGACAATAACGTGTAGATTAATCTACTTTTTATTGTGAAGTATATAAAGAAATATAACTTAGTTATTTTTAACTTTTTAAAGTAAATACATTTTACAAGCGGTGAGTTATTTCTTATTTTATGCAAAATAAGCTAATAATTTACTGCTTTTTTATGAGAATTCTATGCAATCATCAAATTCTATTTTCCGTATTTTATTAACAATCGCTGCTATAGTAATTATTCTTGCAGGGATTAAAATGGCTACCGAAATTGTTATTCCTTTCTTACTTTCTTTATTTATTGCCATTATTTGTTCCCCGATTGTTAAATCTATGACAGATAGAAAGGTCCCTCTTTGGTTGGCGATAACATTACTTTTTGTATTATTCGCCATAGGTTTCACTTTTTTAGCAGGATTGATTAACAGTACAATCAAAGAATTTACCGCATCAATTCCTTCCTATAAAATTTTATTATCTGAACGTATTGCATTATTATTAGATTTTGTTAAGGAATGGAATATACCTGTTAATATATCTGAAGACTCAATAATGAATGAGCTTGATCCTAGTAGAATCATGAATTTTGTTAGTCGTTTATTACTTAGTTTTTCAGGTGTAGTTACTAATATTTTTGTTTTACTGCTTGTCGTTGTATTTATGTTATTTGAAGCTCCTACAGCAAAACATAGATTAGCGGTAGCTTTAAGTGGCAATAAAGACACTGCTTTAAAAGAAAATAATATCAATAGAGTATTAGAGGGTGTGATTAGCTATCTTGGTGTAAAAACAATAGTTAGTTTATTAACAGCTGCTTGTATTTGGATAATGCTATCATTACTTGGTGTACAATACGCAGTACTATGGGCAACATTAAGTTTTCTTTTAAATTATATTCCAAATATTGGTTCAATCCTTGCCGGTGTTCCTATTATTGTTCAAGCTCTATTATTGAACGGTTTTTCGATTGGGTTTGGCGTAGCAATAGGTATTGTAGTAATCAATATGGTTGTAGGAAACGTATTAGAACCAAGAATGATGGGGAGAAAGTTAGGGTTATCAACTTTAGTCGTATTTTTATCATTATTATTTTGGGGATGGATTTTAGGTACTGTTGGGATGTTGCTATCTGTTCCACTTACGATGGTATTAAAAATTGCTTTAGAATCAAGCCAAACGACAGTACGTTATGCTCTATTGTTAGGAGATGTTTCAGAAGACAAACTTACTTACTTTGAAGATAAACCGTAGCTAGTATGGAAAGTGCCTATTATTTAATAAAAGGGAATAATCTTTTTATTAAATAGGTATTTATTGTTCAACTATAAAGAGTTAATATTATAAACCGAAATTTTACATTAGTACGAGGAGAAAAAGAATGGGATTATTAGTTGATGGTAAATGGGAAGATAAATGGTATGACACTTCTGCAACAGGTGGACGTTTTCAAAGAGATATCGCAAGATTTAGAAATTGGGTAACAGCTGATGGTAGTGCTGGTCCAAGTGGTGTAGGTGGTTTTAAAGCAGAGCCTAATCGTTATCATTTATATGTTTCTTTAGCTTGTCCTTGGGCTCATCGCACATTAATTTATCGTAAATTAAAAGGATTAGAAGATATGATTTCTATTTCTGTGGTTAACCCTTATATGGCTAGCCATGGATGGACTTTTGATGAAGGTGAAGGCGTAATTGCTGATCCGATTTTCAATGCAAATTATCTTCATCAAATTTATACTTCTGCAAAATCAGATTATAGCGGTCGTGTTACTGTTCCTGTTTTATGGGATAAAAAAACAAATACAATAGTAAGTAATGAATCTTCTGAAATTATCCGTATGTTCAATTCTGCATTTGATGGAATTGGAGCAAATCCTGTTAATTTCTTACCAGCAGAATTAGTGACAGAAGTTGATGAATTAAATGAATTTATCTATCCAAATATAAATAATGGTGTGTATCGTTCAGGTTTTGCAACAACACAAGAAGCCTATGAAGAAGCTGTGGTACAGTTATTCAATGCATTGGATAAAATCGAAGAGCGTTTATCTACTCGCCGTTACTTAACAGGTAATCAAATTACTGAAGCAGACTGGCGTCTATTTACCACTCTAGTACGTTTTGATCCCGTGTATGTAGGTCATTTTAAATGTAATATTAGACGTATAGTAGATTACCCAAATCTTTGGGGATACTTACGTGATTTATATCAAGTACCGGGCGTTTCTGATACTGTAAATATGGATCACATTAAGAAACACTATTATCAAAGTCACGATACTATTAACCCTACTGGTGTTGTGCCAGTTGGCCCAGATATTGATTTCACTACGCCACATGGTCGTGAAAAATTATCTGCATAATAATTAGTTCTTTAATAGACTAATTAATACTAAAAGCCCACAGATGTAATTTGCTGTGGGCTTATTTTTATGGTAATTAACTTAGCGACTAATTTGAATATCAATTTAAGGAGAATGTATGGGAATTGTTATCGATGGAAAATGGCATGACACAAAAGTTAATCCAGCGATTGTGAATGGGCGATATGAGAGAGCCATCACTCAATTTAGAAATTGGATTACTGCTGATGGCGAAGCTGGACCAACAGGTGTAGGTGGATTTAAAGCTGAACCTAATCGCTATCATCTATATGTCTCTTTAGCTTGCCCGTGGGCTCATAGAACGCTTATCTATCGTAAATTAAAAGGATTGGAAAATATGATTTCTGTTTCTGTGGTTAATCCTTTTATGGGAGAATATGGCTGGACGTTTGAAGAGGGAGAGGGTGTTATTCCTGATCCTATTTTAAATGTTAAATATATCCATCAAGTCTATATTGCAGCAAATGCAAATTATACGGGTAGAGCGAGTGTACCGGTGTTATGGGATAAGAAAACCCATACAATTGTGAGTAATGAGTCTTCAGAAATTATTCGAATGTTTAACTCTGCATTTGATGGAATCGGAGCAAACCCAGTTAATTTCTTACCTGCTGACTTGGTTCAGGAAATTGATGAGCTTAATGAATTTATTTATCCAAATATTAATAATGGTGTTTATCGTTCAGGTTTTGCCACTATACAAGAAGGTTATGAGGAAGCTGTAACTGGAGTATTTAGTGCGTTAGATAAATTGGAAGAGCGTTTATCAACTCGCCGTTATTTAACTGGTAATCAAATTACTGAAGCGGATTGGCGTTTATTCACTACATTAGTCCGATTCGATCCTGTCTATTTTGGACATTTCAAATGTAACGTAAGACGTATTGTTGATTATCCAAATCTTTGGGGATATTTGAGAGATTTATATCAAGTTCCAGGTATTGCTGAAACTGTAAATATGAAACATATTAAAGAACATTACTATCGAAGTCATACCGCAGTAAATCCAACAGGCATTGTACCAATTGGACCTGATATTGATTTCACAACCCCACATGGTCGTGAAAAACTTTCAGCATAAGTGTGATAAGAAAAAGCCCACAGATTCTATATTCTGTGGGCTTAATTTTTATTAAATATTACGTAACGCTTCAATACGTTTTTCTAATGGTGGGTGACTCATAAAGAGTTCATTGCGTTTCCCATTAATCATAAAGGCATTTAATGAGCCTGTCATTTCTTGTGGTTCGTGGATAGATTGCAAACGTTGTAATGCCGCTATCATCTTTTCTTTTCCGACTAAACTGGCAGATCCTGCATCGGCTCTAAATTCACGGTAACGAGAGAACCACATCGCAATAATACTGGCTAAAATACCAAATATTATTTCTAGCACCATCGACACTAGAAAATAAATTCCCGAACTATGACTTTCTGAACCATCATCATTACGAGAGTTAGAGACTGCGCTTGCAATTATTCGAGATAAAAAAATTACAAAGGTATTTAATACTCCTTGTAATAAGGTCATTGTTACCATATCTCCATTTGCAATATGTGAAACTTCGTGAGCAATTACTGCTTCTGCTTCATCTTGTGTCATTGCATTAAGTAGGCCTGTACTTACCGCTACTAGTGAGTTGTTTTTAGTTGCTCCTGTTGCAAAGGCATTGACATCGTGAGAATGATAAATAGCAACATCCGGCATAGGTATTCCTGCTTGTTGTGCTTGGCGTTGTACCGTATTGACTAGCCATTGCTCCGCATTATTTCTTGGGTTAGTGATAACTTCTGCCCCAACAGAACGTAATGCCATAGTTTTTGATAAAAATAGGGAAATTAATGATCCTGCAAAACCAAACAGTAGTGCCATAATTAGAATACCACCAGTACTGTTTCCTGCAATACCAGTAACGCTTAAAATTATGCCAAGTACAATCATCACTGCAAAGTTAGTGGCAAGAAAAAGTACGATTCGCATCATAATAGGTAGTTCTCCAGATAATAACTATTCTAAAAATACATAAAGTGAAGTATCGAGATTGTGGTACTTTATAAAAATTCAAGGGTAGGACTGCAATTATTCCCATAAGTTTAATTGTTGAACAGTTTTTTCTTCAGGCAGATGAATACTTAATCCAATAAGTCGTACTTTTCTGCCATTTCTTCTTTGCCAAATTTTATGAAGTAGCTGATTAAACCATGCTAATGTTAGCCCATCCGTAGATTGCTCTAACGTGGTTTGAGTGAAATCATCAAATTTTAATTTAACACCTAATTTTTTAAATTGGTGTAATGGTTTATCTTCATAATTGCGTTGAATACGGTAAATAAGTTTATGAAATAAATTGTGAATGATTTTTTCTGCTTCAGCTAATGAATCAATATCTTGTAATAGCGTATTTTCAACAGCCAACGATTTTCGGATACGATTGGCTTCTACAGGTCTTGGATCCATCCCATGACTTAAATCCCACAACCTTTGTCCAAATTTACCAAAATGAAAAACGAGGAATGACAGATTGCTTTTTTGAATATCAGCACAGGTCTTTAATCCTAAATGGCTTAATTTTTCATTTGTAACTCGCCCAACGCCGGGAATTTTCTTCAAGGGTAAATTTAAAATGAATTGATCGACCTGCTCTGGTGCAATAATAAATTGCCCATTGGGTTTATTTTGATCTGATGCGATTTTAGCCAGGAATTTGAGTGGAGCAACGCCTGCCGATGCAGTGAGTTTTAGTTCTTCATAAATGGATTGTCTAATTGCTTGTGCAATCCAAGTGGCAGATCCTGATTGTTGTTTACAGTGAGTAACATCAAGATAGGCTTCATCTAATGAAATGGGTTCAATAATGTCCGTATAGCGTCTAAATATTTGATGGATCTGTTGTGAAACTTGTCGATATAGGGGCATATTGACAGGAAGTAAAATCAAATTAGGGCAACGTTTCATTGCTTGAGCACTCGACATTGCACTATGTAACCCAAATTTTCTGGCTTCATAATTGCAAGTTGTGAGTACGCCTCTCCGTTCAGGACTGCCACCGACTGCAACCGCTTTTCCTTGTAATTGAGGATTTTCCCGAATTTCAATGGCAGCATAGAAACAATCCATATCAACATGAATAATTTTTCGTAATGAATTCATTTGCAAAATTATGTAAGAAACTGACCGCTTGTTAATATAACAAAATGCTGTATATAAAACCAGTTTAATTGTTTCTATTTATCGTTAGAATTCTCAACTAAGAATTGGAGAAAAGATATGATTTATGGCTTATTAATTGCGTTTGTTCCGCTTTTTATTGGGTATTTATTTAAAGTTCAAGCAAATAGGGCAATGAATATAGTAAATAAGTTGATGCTATACTGTTTGTACTTGATCTTACTTGCGATGGGTGTTGTTTTAGGGCAATTAGATAATTTAGGGGAAATTTTACCTAAAATAGGTGTTATTGCTTTAGGATTAAGTGTTATTTTTCATTTGTGTAATATTGGTAGCTTAATTATTTTTGATAAATTATATCCAATGAATAGAGTCTCTTTTTCCGCACAAGCCATTTCTTCACGCTGGCAACAGATATTTGAATCTATTTTATTATTAGGTATGGTACTAATTGGTGGAGTAATTGGTTTTTTATTTAAGAATATTGTTTATTTTCCATCAAATATGAGTACCTATGTGCTAGTTATAATGATTTTTTGTGTAGGTATTCAGTTGAGAAATAGTGGAATTCCACTACGAGAAGTATTTTTTAATAAAAGAGGGTTATTAACCTCAGTTATTTTTATGTTGAGTGGATTATTGGGGGGAGTGATTGCCTCTTATATTCTTAATTTATCAATGGCTCAAGCATTGGCTTTTGCTTCAGGGTTTGGATGGTATTCACTTTCTAGCGTATTACTTAATGATGCGTGGGGGCCTACTTACGGCAGCATTGCTTTTTTTAATGATTTATCTCGAGAAATTTTTTGCTTATTTAGCATCCCTTTTTTTATGCGATTATTTCCATCTACGGCAGTGGGGTTAGGAGGAGCAACGTCATTGGATTGCATGTTGCCGGTTATCCAAAAATCAGGAGGAATGCAAGTTGTTCCAGTAGCGATTAGCTTTGGATTTATTGTGAATTTAGCTGCTCCGTTACTATTGGCTTTTTTTATTGGTTTAGCTTAAAAGAAAAACCTGAACGACTTTTGTCATTCAGGTTTTTTATTACTTACTGATAGATATCTTTTCCATCTCTTTGTGTTTTTAGTAAACGTAGTATCCAAACGTATTGTTCAGGGTTTTTTTCTACAAAATACTCAATTACACGATTCATTTCTCGAGCTGATTGTTCTAATGTGCCATCAAATTCAATTTGTGGAAGCATCTCAATTTGGTAGACACCTTTTTTGGCATTGTAAATAGGAAACATAGGAATAACGACTGCATTTGTTATTTTTGCCATTTTATCTAATCCCGGTAATGTTGCTTTTTCTGTTGCAAAAAAGGGAGAATAGATACTTAATTCTTCACCATAATCTTCATCAGGCAAGAAATACCCCATATTACCTTTACGCACATCAATTAAAAATGGCTTAATTCCATTTTGACGAGTATGCATCTTACCACCAAATCGTTCTCTAGTTGTATTCCATAACCAATCAACTAAGCGATTAGCGTGGGGATTATACATGGAAACCATTGGAATATTATAAGTATGTAAGACAATACCCGAAGCATCAATAGACCATGTATGAGGAACTAGTAATATTATATTTTTACCATTTTCTCTTGCTTCTCTTAATAAATTTAGATCTGAGAATTCACTACGTTTCTGGATATGTTTTACAGAGCGTAATGCAATCTCTCCAATCCCTAACATAGTTTGAGAAACAGTGATAAACATATTTTCAATTACTTTTTTACGTTTATCTTCAGACCAATCAGGGAAGCAATATTGTAAATTTATATCAGCCCGGCGATACTGCTTTTTATTTTTTGCTTTCATATATTTAGTAACAATTTTACCAATTCCTACACCAAGTTTATCTCTTAAACGAAAAGGAATATAAGCAAAAATAGCTAATATTAAAACACCGAGCCATATGCCCCAATATTTAGGATATAAAAATTCTTTAGCGAAGTGATGTCGATAATTCACTTGTTGGGTAAATCTGTCGTCTGTCATAGTTTTTTCTTCTTTCGATAGTCAATGCTATTTTTTATTGCTAAGACAAATCCTAGCCCAATAAAAGCGCCAGGAGGTAAAATAGCAAAGAGTAGTCCGGAATCTAAATGCAATAGGTCAATTCGCCAAGATTTTGCCCATTCTCCAAATAATAAATCTAAGCCATCAAATAATGTACCATTACCAAGGATTTCACGCAATGCTCCAAGTATAACTAGACTGAATAGCATACCTAAACCGGTAGCAAATCCATCAAAAGCTGAGTGTAATACTCTATTTCTAGAGGCAAAAGCTTCTGCTCGCCCAATTACAATACAGTTCGTTACAATCAAAGGAATAAAAATACCTAACGATTGATAAACTGAATATGCAAATGCATTCATTAATAATTGGACCACAGTTACTGCAGTAGCAATAATCATCACATAAATTGGAATACGAATATCGTGAGGAATAGTTTTGCGAAATAAAGAGATCACAGTATTTGTTATAATTAAAACAAACAATGTCGCAAGACCTAAACCTAATGCGTTGGTTACATTATTGGATACAGCAAGTAATGGGCATAATCCTAATAATTGGACTAATGCGCCATTATTTGACCAGACACCTTGTGTAAATAGTGTTTTCCAAATAGATGGTTCAACTGCTTTTAGTTGTTTTACTTCTGGTACTTCTATATCTATTTGCTGAATTGGAATTTGATTTTCTCTAGTCATCTCTTACCCACAATTAACAAAACTATTGATTATTTCAGGATGTTGTTTAAGCTTAGTTACTGCCCATTTTGCGCTTTGACGAACATTATTGACTACTGCTCTTGGTGTGATGGTAGCGCCTGTAAATTGATCAAATTGCCCTCCATCTTTTTTTACTTTCCAGCTTGATTCAGTTTCTTTATTAAATAGTATACCAGTAAATTGTGTTATCCAATCTGAAATACGTATTTCAATTTTATCTCCAAGCCCTGGCGTTTCTTGATGTTCCAGCACTCGAACTCCCAATATTGTACCATCTGGCGTAATACCGATGAGCGAGACAATATTGCCAGAATAACCATCAGGTGCGGTTGCTTGAATAGCATAAGCGGTCAGATCACCTGCTTTTTTTGCAACATAGATTTTATTTAAAAATGGAGCTTCTGGCAGATCAATAATTTTGCACGTTGCTAAAAAGTCATTATCAAAATTCTTTTGTGGCACAACTTCTAGTAATAATGAGCGTTGTTGTTTTTCTACCACATCATTTATAGTTCCTCTTGTGAGTAAAAACACGCCTACTAGAATAGTTGTGCAAATTAATGCAATCGCACCTAAGATCAATGCATAGCGAGTACTAATAGCAGATGCTTTCATTAACGTTTTCCTCCTTTTGTGCCATATAGTCGAGGTTGCGTATAGTGATCAATAAGAGGAACGCAGATATTTGCCAATAAGACGGCAAAAGCTACACCATCAGGGTAATTCCCATAATAACGAATTAAATAAACCAGTAACCCAACTAATCCACCAAAAATGAGTTTACCTCTAGGTGTAATTGACGCTGAAACAGGATCGGTTGCAATAAAAAATGCCCCAAACATCATTGCACCACTGAATAATTGCAATGGCATACTCCAAGTTTCAGTTTGAGAAAATAAGTCCGTTGCCATACTAAACAGAGCAAAGCAAGCCAACATAGAAACAGGAATTTGCCAATGAATGATTCGTTTGTAAATAAGGAATAATCCCCCACAAAGAAAGGCGATATTAACTTGTACCCAGCCTCCGAAAAATATATTTTCAAACAGTGTATTAAACACATTTGTAATGCCTTCAGGTGTTTGTCCTGTCAATGAAAGGGTTGTCTTAACTCCGTCTAGTACTGTCGCTTGCGAAATTCCGTCTATACTTTGAATTAATTGGTGGATGGTAAAACCATCAGTGGTTACACCTGAAAAAATAAGTGAAAAGCTATCAGCTAGCGTTGGCGGTTCATTGAGTAACTCTGCAGGCGGTAGCCACGCAGTCATTTGTACTGGATATGAAACAAGTAACAACGCATAGCCAACCATTGCTGGATTAAAGATATTTTGCCCTAATCCACCATAAACGTGTTTCGCCAGAATCAACCCTACAATTAGACCAATAATAATTAGCCAATAGGGCGAGTAGGGCGGGATTGCCATCGCTAAAATTATGGCAGATAAAATACCAGACATATCAGCTAAGTAGAAAGCTATTGGCTTTTTGCGAAGTTTTGCCACTATCATTTCGATAACCACTGTGAAAATAATCGCAATGCCTATCTGAATAAGTACACCATAGCCAAAGAAATACCACTGCACAACGAGTGCAGGAAGCATAGCAGCAATTACCCACCACATAATCTTGGCAGTTAAATTGCTTGAATGAGTATGGGGAGAACTGACCATTCTAAACATTAGCTTAATCCTTTATGATTATTTTCATCACTATCTTTATTTTTTAATTGTGCGGCTTTTTTCGCTTTAGCTCGAGCGATCGCAGCAGCCACAGCAGCTTTTCTTGGATCTTCAGGTTCTGAATTTGCATTATTTTGTTCAGAACTGACCGCTTGTTCTTGAGTGTGTTGCTGACTTTGCTGTGCAGTTTTTTTAGCTTTAGCACGAGCGATAGCAGCAGCCACAGCAGCTTTTCTTGGATCTTCAGGTTCTGAATTTACATTATTTTGTTCATAACTGACCGCTTGTTCTTGGGTGTGTTGCTGACTTTGCTGTGCAGTTTTTTTAGCTTTAGCACGAGCGAGAGCAGCAGCCACAGCGGCTTTTCTTGGATCTTCAGGTTCTGAATTTGCATTATTTTGTTCAGAACTAACCGCTTGTTCTTGAAGTTGTTGCTCTGCCTGTTTAGCTAGTCGTCTAGCACGGCGTTGTGCCATTAACTCACTGTTATCTGGTGTGCCATCCGCTTTAATACCCGTTTCTTTCATTGTATTTTCAGCTTTTTTCGCTTTAAGTCGTGCCATGGCAGCCTTAACGGGATCTTCACCAGCAGAATGTGAAACTTCTTCACGGCGTTTTTCTGCTGCTTGCTGAATACGGGCAGCTCTTGCTTCTTTTTCTTTATTTAGGCGAGCTTCTCTTGCTTCAAAACGAATTTTTGCTTCTTCAGCTTTACGAGCTTTTTCATCAATATCCGCAATTTTGGCTTTTTCTTGGCGGAAATATTGAATCAAAGGAATGTAACTTGGGCAAACATAGGCACAAATTCCACATTCTATACAAGCATCAAGATGATAATCTTTCGATTTATCGTGATCCTCTGATCTAGCAAACCAATAGAGTTGTTGTGGGAGTAAGCCCACAGGACAAGCATCAGAACAAGATGAACAACGAATACAATTTCTTTCTGGTTGTGGCGGAGCATATTCAAAATGATCCGGTGCGATAATACAGTTTGCTGTTTTTGTTACAGGAGCTTGCAATGAGGGCAAAATGAATCCCATCATTGGTCCACCTAAGAAAACAGGAAAACGTTCATCAGGCTGATAATCCACTTGCTCTAATAAGTGAATAATTGGTGTGCCGAGTCTTGCCCAAACATTACCTTTATTGCGAATTTTATCGCCAGTGAGAGTTACTACACGCTCAATTAATGGCTCATCATCAATAATAGCTCGTTTTATTGCAAATGCTGTTCCTACATTTTGCATCACAATACCCATTTCAATGGTTCGTGTGCCTTGCGGAATTTCTAATCCAGTTAAGATCTGGACTAATTGATCGCTTGCTCCAGAAGGATATTTAGTTGGAATGACCCGTAGTGAAATATCGTTCGCCCCTTTTAATGCTTTTTTTATTGCTTTGATTGCTCGGGGTTTATTATCTTCTACAGCAAGTACAACTTCTTCGGGACGAAGTACATAGCGTAGAATTCGGATCCCTTCAATCATTTCATCAGTATAATCTTGCATCAAACGATCATCGCAAGTGATATAAGGCTCACATTCAGCCCCATTAATAATTAAAACCTTGCAACGATTTTCAGCAAATTGTAATTTTCTGGAAGTAGGGAATACCGCTCCACCTAGCCCTGCAATCCCTGCTTGATAGATTTTTTCGATAATTTCTTCTGCTGTAAGTGAAAGAAAATTATCAATAGGTTGGCGCACAATCCATTGATCTTCACCATCTGTTTCAATGACTATCGTTTGTTCTGCCATACCTGATGGATGGCAAGAAATGTAAGGCTGAATCGCAATAACTTTACCTGATGTCGGGCTATGTACGGGTAATTGACGATAATCATCACCTTGGGTAAGCGGTTGTCCTTTTAATACCTTATCTCCAATTTGAACAATGATATTCCCTGCACTTCCTGAATGTTGCACTATTGGCACATAGAAATGTTTCGGCAAATGTAAGGATCTAATCGGTTTTTGATTCGATTGTTTTTTCATTTCAGGTGGATGAATCCCACCTGGAAATTCCCACAGTTTACCTTGTCGGATTCGACTTAATACATCATTTTGTTGCATTGTTGTCATCTCCTACTACCATTTTAGGTTGAATTTCTGTGGTATTTAAAATGGGAATAACTAAACTTTGATCGAATTTCCAATTCCATTTTTGGATAGTCGGTTTTTGTGAAATCATTTCAATACAATCAGTTGGACAAGGTGCGACACATAACTCACAACCCGTACATAAATCAGCAACGACAGTATGCATTGCTTTATTTGTACCAATAATGGCATCAACAGGACAAGCTTGGATACATTTGGTACAACCAATACACATATCTTCATGAATTAAGGCAACTTTGACTTCGGGGGTTTCGCCTTCTACATCAGGTACTTCAACACCCATTAAATCGGCGAGTTTGACCACGAGAGGTTGACCTCCAGGGACACACTTAGTTATATCATCTCCGTTCGCAACAGCTTCGGCATAAGGCTTACAGCCAGGATAGCCACATTGCCCACATTGGCTTTGTGGTAAGAGAGCATCAATTTGGTCAACAATCGGGTCGGCTTCTACTTTTAGCTTAAGTGATGAATAGCCTAAAACCGCACCAAAAATAAGCGCGATGATTCCAATGATGACGATAACAAAAAAAATAATAGGTTGATCTAACATTAAATTTTGACTAAACCAGTAAAGCCCATAAAGGCTAAAGACATTAAACCTGCGGTAATCAAGGCAATAGATGCGCCTTGAAATATTTGAGGTACATCAGCTGCGGCTAAGCGCTCACGTAGCGCAGAGAACAGTATTAAAACAAGAGAAAATCCAGCGGCTGCACCAAATCCATATAATACAGATTGAATAAGATTATTGGCTAAGTTGACATTCAATAATGCCACCCCAAGAACAGCACAGTTTGTTGTAATTAAAGGTAAATAAATACCTAATAGGCGATAAAGTGTTGGGCTTGTTTTATGCACGATCATCTCAGTAAGCTGAACTATTACAGCAATCACTAAAATAAAGACAAGTGTACGTAAAAAAGCCACATTGAGAGGTCCAAGAATATAATTCTCAACTAAGTAAGCTGAAAGTGAAGCAACTGTCAAAACGAAGGTCGTCGCCATTCCCATACCAATGGCTGTTTCTATTTTTTTTGAAACCCCCATAAATGGACAAATTCCGAGAAACTTCACGAGTACGAAGTTATTAATCAATGCTGTACTGATAACTAATAAAATATATTCAATCATGTCTTATCTAATTATTCACAAAACGCCAGACATTATCCGTTTTTTCGGACTAGTGAACAACCTTATTTGGTTATATCGTTCATTAACTCGCCTTTTTTTACAAAAAAATTATTTTAAATACAAATGCTTCTCATTGACAATTTTGAACTATCGTACTAGAATCTCAAAAATTATTTTGCCTATCATACTGATAGATAAATTTTACTAACTTTTCAATTTTAGGAGCTTACATGAAAAAAGCGCTTTCTACCCTTGTAGTAGCAACTTCTGCAATCTTAGCAAACTCATCAGCATTTGCAGCCAATGAGGTCAATGTTTATTCATATCGCCAACCTTATTTAATTGAGCCAATGCTCAAAGATTTTGAAAAAGAAACTGGTATTAAAGTGAATGTTATCTTTGCAGATAAAGGATTATTTGAACGAGTAAAAAAAGAGGGAGAATTAAGTCCTGCTGATGTGCTATTAACTGTTGATATTCAACGTGTAAAAGAACTTGTAGATGCTGGTTTAGCTCAAAAAATTGAATCTCAAGTTTTAGAAAAAAACATCCCTGCTCAATTTCATGATCCAAATAATGAGTGGTTTGCTTTAACTAAACGTGCTCGTGTTATCTATACATCAAAAGATCGTGTAGGTAAATTACCCGCTGGGTTTGATTATTTAGATTTAGCGAAACCAGAATACAAAGGTAAAATATGTGTACGTTCAGGGAAACATCCATACAATATTTCGTTGTTTGCTTCAATGATTGAGCATTATGGGGAAGCAAAAACTAAAGAATTTATTAAAGGATTAAAAGCAAATTTAGCACAAAAACCACAAGGGGGAGATCGTGATCAGGTTAAAGCTATTAAAGATGGTATTTGTGATTACTCATTAGGTAACAGTTATTACTATGGTAAGATGTTAGATGATGAAAAACAAAAATCATGGGCTGAGGCAGCTATAATTAATTTCCCTACTGGTAAATTTGGCACACATTTCAACATTAGTGGGGTTGCTATCGCAAAATATGCACCAAACAAAGCAAATGCGATCAAACTCGTAGAATATTTAAGTGATGATAGAGCGCAAGCACTTTACGCTAAATTAAATCATGAATATCCAGTAAAACCAGGAATTGAACCTTCAGAACTAGTTAAAAGTTGGGGAGAATATTCTGTTGATCCGATAACACTTGAAGATATTGCAAAACACTCAAAAGAAGCATTAAAACTTGTTGATGAAGTTAAATTTGATGAGTTTTAATATTAGATAGTTGGAGTACGATAAACATTTATATCGTATGATGTAACATTATGGACGCCTCAGGCGTCCTATTCTATTTATAACAGTATTTTCTGAATTAATGAAAAATCAATATCTTTCTTGGAAAACATTCGCTTGTATTACAACGTTTTTGGTTTTACTACCATTATTAGCAGTTATCTATCAGGCATTTGATAGCGATATAAACAATCTCATCCACTTTTGGAATACAACATTAAGTAATTATGCTATTCATTCAAGTTTATTAGTTATAGGAACTGTTTCGTTAGCTCTATTATTTGCATTACCGTCTGCTTGGATAGTAGCAAATTATCAATTTTGGGGACAGAAAACATTGCAATGGTTGTTGTGTCTTCCTTTAGCTATGCCAGCTTATCTCATTGCTTACCTATATACTGATTTACTTGATTATTCAGGTTCATTACAAAAACTATTACGCTCAATATTTGGTTGGGAAATGCCTCAAGACTATTGGTTCCCTCAAATCAGAACCTTATATGGTGCATGCTTTGTCTTAGCTCTTGTTTTATACCCTTATATTTTTTTACTTACCCGAGTAGCTCTTTTAGAACAATCAGAAAATTTAATTCAAAGTGCAAAACTACTAGGAGCAAGTCCTATACAAATTTTTCGGCGTATTACATTCCCTCTGATCCGTCCTGCAATTGCGGTAGGTATAGCTCTTGTTGCTATGGAAACATTAGGAGATTTTGGTACAGTTTCTTACTTTGCTGTTACAACATTAACAACAGCAATTTACGACTCTTGGTTAGGCTTTCAAGATCTTGGTACCGCTAGTCGTATTTCTATTTTTATGCTGTTGATTATTCTATTCTTTATTATACTTGAACAATATAGTAGACATAAACAAAAGCATTACCAACGTGGATATGAAAAAAAGAAGTCATTTCAAAAACTTACGGGTTGGAAACTGGTAGTAGTATACCTTTGGTGTGGTGGATTACTTTCTCTAGCATTTTTTATTCCTTTTGGCCAACTATTATACTGGTCTTATGATTATTTTGAACAATCTTGGAATTTAGATTTTATGGAGTTTGCAATAAATAGCCTGAAAGTCTCGATTACAGCTTCAATACTTACAGTTAGCTTAGCGTTAATACTACAATTTACTCATAGGTTATCTCGGAATAGTAAAATTTGGTCATCTATCACAAAATCATTCTTACAATTTTCATCATTAGGCTATGCTATTCCAGGAACAGTACTCGCAATTGGATTACTTTCACCGTTATCATTCGCTGATCATAGCTTACATTCAATATTAAAATATTTTGAATTACCGACTGTAGGACTAGTTTTTTCAGGATCAATATTTGCTTTAATCTTAGCCTATACTATTCGATTTTTAGCTATGGCTATTGGTAGCCTAGAAAGTTCATTTAGCCGAATTTCTCCCGCATTAGATATGGCTAGTCAAACGATGGGAAAAAATGGATTTTTCATGTTTAGAAAAATCCATTTTCCACTGATATCTAAAGGCATTATTACTGCTGGATTAATGGTATTTATTGAAAGTATGAAAGAATTAAATGCGTCATTATTATTACGTCCATTTAATTTTGATACGCTTGCTACTCATGTATTTACCTTTACATCCGATGAACAACTAGAACGAGCGGCTCTTCCTGCTATAGTTTTAGTCTTAGTAGGCCTTATACCAGTTATTTGGCTTACACGCTCATTAATTTCCCAATCTGAAAAAGAACGTTAATAATATGAAAGTACTCGAAATTGAAAAATTAAGCTATCAGTTTGATAAAACCATCGTCTTACAATCTCTTAATTTAGAAGTTGGTGATAATGAAATTGTATGCTTACTAGGCGCAAGTGGCTGTGGAAAAACAACTTTGCTCAAGGCTATTGCAGGTTTATTACCAGTTACGCAAGGTAAAATTGAATTATCAGGGCAAGATCTACGAGTTAAAGCTGTAGAAGATAGAAAAATAGGCTTAATCTTCCAAGATTATGCTCTTTTCCCTCATTTAACTGTTCGGGACAATATTCAGTTTGGCTTATCGAATTTATCTAAATTAGAGAAGCAAACGATTACAAAGCAAATGCTGGCAGTAGTCCAATTACAAGGATTCGAACAACGATATCCTCATGAATTATCGGGCGGACAACAACAACGAGTTGCTATTGCAAGAGCATTGGCGTGTAATCCACAATTACTCTTACTTGACGAGCCTTTTTCGAATATTGATAGCCAAACTCGCTATGAAATGATTCAAGAAATTAAAACTATCTTAAAAAACCAACATGTACCAGCAATTTTTGTTACGCATAGCAAAGAAGAAGCTTTTGCTTTTGCCGATAAAATTGCAGTGATGGATCAAGGAAAAATTATTCAATTTGGCACACCAATGGAATTATATTATTCTCCTATCAACCGTTTTGTTGCTGATTTTCTTGGGGGAGCAAATTATATTACATGTAGCATTGATGGAAATCAATATATTCAAAGTGTGATTGGTAACTATCAGTATCCTGAAATACAGTATCCAAAAGGGCATTATCAATGGTTATTACGACCTGAACAAATAGAATTAAATGAAGATAACTCCAATGGGCAAGCAGTTATTATCGATAAATTATTCTTAGGGCAGTTTTTTCGCTATAAAATTGCAATAAATGATGTGGAACTGACCGCTTACCAAACAATTAATTACCCAGTTGGTACTAAAGTAGCTGTAAACTTTAATATTAATCGACCAGTATTATTTGTATAATAAATATAAATAAAAAGTTGCTAAAGACTTACTATCAATAGCAACTTTTATTCAATAACTTACTTAATATAAAAGTTATTCTTCTTCGTTATGCATATCTTCTGATTCTTCATCATCAATATCACAGATTCGTTCTAAACTTACTACACTTTCATCTTCTGCAGTTCGAATAATTCTCACACCTTGGGTATTTCTACCAACAAGACTTACTTCATTTACACGAGTACGAACTAAAGTTCCTGCATCGGTGATCAACATAATTTGGTCAGTTTCTTCTACTTGTACCGCAGCGACAACCTTACCATTACGTTCATTTACTTTAATGGATACCACACCTTTAGTGTTACGAGATTTAGTTGGATATTCAGTCAGTAAAGTACGTTTTCCATAACCGTTTTGAGTTACAGTTAAAATATCACCTTCATTGTGCGGAATAACAAGAGAAACCACTTTATCAGTATTTAGATCCATATTTGAATCAGTATTTTCATCTTCTCCAGTTGATTCAATCTCTGCTTCATCAACCTCTTCTAATACATTGGTTAGGGCTAATTTCATACCACGGACACCTGTGGCAATGCGTCCCATTCCACGTACACCGTTTTCATTGAAACGCACTACACGACCTTGTGCTGAGAATAACATGATCTCACATTCACCATTGGTAATATCAACACCAATTAGTTCATCCCCTTCGTGAAGTTTTAATGCGATCAGACCGCTTGATCGAATATTACTAAATGCATCTAACGACACTTTCTTAACGACACCACTCGCTGTTGCCATAAAGATAAATTTATCTGAGCTAAATTCACCTTTAGGAATTGGAAGAATAGCGGTAATACGCTCATCCTCTTCTTTAACTAATGGAAGAATATTAACAATTGGTGTGCCTCTTGCTCCACGACTTGCTTGTGGTAATTGGAATACTTTTAATTGATATAAACGCCCACGGCTAGAGAAACAAAGAATCGTATCATGAGTATTTGCAACTAAAAGACGTTCGATAAAATCATCTTCTTTCATTTTTGTTGCAGATTTACCTTTACCGCCACGACGTTGTGCTTCATAGTCTGAAAGTGGTTGATATTTGACATAACCAGCATGAGATAATGTAACAACAACATCTTCTTGAGCAATAAGATCTTCTAAATTAATATCACCCGATGCGGCTGTAATTTCTGTACGACGCTCATCGCCAAATTCATTTTTAACTTTTTCTAGCTCTTCACGAATCACTTCCATTAATCGTTCAGGGTTATTAAGAATATGAAGTAATTCACCGATAGTATCGAGAAGAGCCTTATATTCATCAAGAATTTTTTCATGCTCTAAGCCTGTTAAGCGATGTAAACGTAGTTCTAGAATCGCTTTCGCTTGAGCTTCTGATAAATAGTATTGTCCATCACGTACGCCAAACTCAGCTTCAAGTTCATCTGGTCTTGCAGCATCAACGCCTGCAGCTTCTAACATTGCCGCAACATTACCCAAACTCCACGGACGAGCAAGTAAACCTTCTCTTGCTTCATCGGCTGTTTTAGATTGACGGATTAATTCAATGACAGGATCAATATTGGCTAATGCAATGGCTAACCCTTCTAAAATATGGGCTCTATCACGAGCTTTGCGTAATTCAAAAATCGTACGACGAGTAACAACTTCACGACGGTGTAATACAAAAGCTTCAATAATTTGTTTTAGATTTAAAACCTTTGGTTGACCGTGGTCTAATGCCACCATGTTAATACCAAACGTCACTTGCATTTGAGTAAGGGCATATAGGTTATTTAAAACCACTTCCCCTACTGCATCACGTTTGATTTCAATAACAATACGCAATCCTTCTTTATCAGATTCATCACGTAATTCGCTGATTCCTTCAACTTTTTTATCTTTAACTAACTCGGCAATTTTCTCGATTAGTTTAGCTTTATTCACTTGATATGGAATTTCAGTCACAATAATGTGTTCACGGCCTTTAGCAGTCGTTTCTACACTTGCTTTTGCTCTCACGTATATTTTGCCACGTCCGGTACGATATGCTTCTTCAATTCCTTTACGGCCATTAATAATTGCAGCCGTTGGAAAATCAGGACCTGGAATATGTTGCATCAACTCTTCCAAAGTAATCTGATCATTTTCAATGTAGGCTAAACAACCATTCAATACTTCATTTAAGTTATGAGGAGGAATGTTTGTAGCCATACCAACTGCAATCCCAGATGAACCATTTACCAATAACGCTGGAATTTTTGTTGGCAATACATCAGGAATCATCTCTTTGCCATCATAGTTAGGCGAGAAATCAACTGTTTCTTTATCTAAATCAGTCAATAATTCTTGTGTGATTTTTTGCATACGCACTTCGGTATAACGCATTGCGGCAGGCGCATCACCATCAATTGAACCAAAGTTACCTTGCCCATCAACTAACATATAACGTAATGAGAATGGTTGTGCCATACGCACAATAGTATCGTAAACTGCAGAATCACCATGAGGGTGGTATTTACCGATAACATCACCGACAACACGGGCTGATTTTACATAAGGTTTACTGGCGGTATTACCACTCTGATCCATAGAGAATAGAACTCGACGGTGAACGGGCTTTAATCCATCACGAACATCTGGCAATGCACGCCCCACAATTACTGACATTGCATAATCGAGATAGGATGTTTTTAGTTCTTCTTCAATACTGATGGGGGTAATATCTTTGGCTAATTCGCTCATTGAAATTTCCTAATCATGTTACAAAATATGTCCTGATAAATTAGGACGAAAATTGCTTTATAGTATAGCATAAAAGGTGTTATTCGGGGGAATGTATCCCTATTTATTTACTAAATATAGGCTTTAAAATGTAATAAATTCAGTTAGAATCTGTCTAATATAAAAATCATGTTTTCTGGGGGAATAAAAATATGAAAGAGATAAATGAATTAACCGATGCACAAGTTGAAATTTGTATAAATAGCGGAACAGAAAGACCCTTTACAGGTAAGTTTTTGAATGAAGAAAGAATTGGGACATATCGTTGCGTTCGTTGTCATAATCCGCTTTTTCGCTCAGATACTAAATTTGATGCAGGATGTGGCTGGCCAAGTTTTTATGAAACAATTTCAAAGGATTCATTACGCTATTTAGATGATTACAGCTTAGGCCATCATCGTACTGAAATTCGTTGTGGTCATTGTGATGCACATATGGGGCATGTTTTTCCTGATGGTCCACCACCAACAGGCCTACGTTTCTGTTTGAACTCTGTTGCCTTAAATTTTAAATGGGATGAAACTGGTGAGGAAATTGATGGATAAAATAGTAAAAAATTGATATATCAGGATTATATTTTTAAATATTTCAACAATTTTTTATTGTTTAATTTTGAGGCATATAAAGAAATAATCTACACATTTATATGCCTATTTTATCTCATTTTTAGAGTTAATTAAGATTTTGGATATTTTAAGCTTCTTATTCAATCCAATAGTAGATATTTGTTTTTTTATTCATAAAAAAATACCTGTTGATTGAAAAAGATTATTTCAAAAACAGGTATTTATATAAACTTTGGTATAAATCTATTCTTTATACCTTTCCTTATACTGATCTTAAAATCAAATTAATTACTTAATCACTTCTAATCCATTCATATAAGGGCGTAATACTTCTGGTATAGTAATTGAACCGTCTGCATTTTGGTAATTTTCTAATACTGCAACTAGGGTACGTCCAACAGCCAAACCTGAACCATTTAAGGTATGTACTAAGCGAGTTTTCTTCTCACCTTTTGCTTTGCAACGAGCAGACATTCTACGTGCTTGGAAATCCCACATATTAGAGCAAGATGAAATCTCACGATAGGTATTTTGTGCAGGAAGCCAAACTTCTAAATCATAAGTCTTAGTCGCCCCAAAGCCCATATCACCAGAACAAAGTAATACTTTACGATAAGGTAATCCTAATAATTGAAGAACTTTTTCTGCATGGCCTGTTAATTCTTCTAATGCTTCCATTGATTTTTCTGGTGCAACAATTTGTACCATTTCAACTTTATCAAATTGATGCATACGAATTAGACCACGTGTATCACGTCCATAAGATCCTGCTTCTGAACGGAAACAAGGGGTATGTGCAGTAAATTTCAATGGTAAACTTTCTTCGTCTAAGATTTCATCTCTAACTAAATTTGTTACTGGCACTTCTGCAGTCGGAATTAATGCATAAGGTTTTTGTACCACATTAGGATCTTGTCCTGATAATGGTTGAGTATGGAAAAGATCTTCACCAAATTTAGGTAATTGTCCTGTACCATAAAGTGTATCGTGGTTCACTAAATACGGCACATAAGTTTCCATATAACCATGTTGCTCAGTGTGTAAATCTAACATAAATTGTGATAATGCACGATGCAAACGAGCCACTTTATCTTTCATTACAACAAAACGGCTACCTGTTAATTTTACGCCAGCAGGAAAGTCTAAACCTGATAAATTCTCACCTAATGCCACGTGATCTTTGACTTCAAAATCAAATTGACGCGGAGTTCCCCAACGAGAAATTTCAACATTCTCGCTATCATCTTTACCTATTGGTACTTCATCTGCCGGTAAATTAGGAATAGTTAATAATAATTCTCTAATCTCAGTTTGAATTTTATCTAACTCTACTTTCGCTGAATCTAATTCATTCCCCATTGAGTCCACTTCAGCTAAGAGAGATGAAATATCCTCGCCTCTCGCTTTCGCTGCACCAATGCCTTTCGAGCGAGCATTACGCTCTGCTTGTAAGGTTTCTGTTTTTACTTGTAATGTTTTGCGTTGTTCTTCTAAAGCTGCAATTTTTTGTACATCAAGATCAAAACTACGTTTTGTTTTTAAAATGTGTGCAACTTCTTCTAAGTTAGTCCGGAGGAGATTCTGATCAATCATTGTTTATTCCTAATTTTCTAATAATTAAATAATGACAAAATATGTAACCAATCTAACCGCTTGTAATCACTTATAATTAAGCTTTAGCGGTTAGCGTGTTTCATAATACGCTGTTTAGCAACTTGCCATTCACGATCTTTAATATCTTCACGTTTATCGTGTAATTTTTTCCCTTTGGCTAAACCAATCTTCACTTTTGCCCACGCATTTTTCCAATACATCGAAAGAGCAACCACAGTAAAACCATCACGATTCGTTTTACCAAATAGGGAATCTAATTCACGTTTATTTAATAATAATTTACGGGTACGAGTTGGATCTGCAACAATATGAGTTGATGCAACATTTAATGGTGTAATCATTGCACCAAATAGATAGGCTTCACCATCACGAAAAATGACATAGCTATCTCCAATATTCGCTTTACCTGCTCTCAAAGCTTTAACTTCCCAACCTTGTAATTCTAATCCTGCTTCAATTTCATCTTCAATAAAATATTCGTGTCTTGCACGTTTATTTAATGCGATAGTGTTGGAAGCCACTTTTGGTTTTTTGCTCATAATACTGATTTGTTAATAAAAATTGGTGTGATTGTACCCTAAATAAGCATAGGTTTGAATGTGCAAGCGGTAAGATCCACTCAATATTTTGCAAAACAGATAAATATTCTCTTTACATGAGATGCATTTTTATCAATCAAATTTATCTCCTAAAATAAATTGTAGAACTGAATCCATCCTCAAATGAGGAATGGGCTGATCAAAATCTATTTTTTGGGGTTCAAATTGATCAAATGCAAAATGGTTGTTTTCCCAGAATCTGCTGTCTGGTAATCGGCTTGGTACGCTACCTGGAAAAATAGTAACCACTTTTTTATCTGAAGAACGTACACCTCTAATTGCTTTAAATTGTTTATCTTGTTGAGTTACAATAACTGGTTCAGTTGCTCTTATTGATGAAATTGCTTGGTAAGCTGTTTCAATACCAGCAAATTCAGCATGCCGACCACCTTCTTGGACTAATTGTTTCATCAATCCTTCTAAATTGGGTAATTGATCCGTTGTAATATGATCAGCTTTAGTCGCAACAAAAAGTAATTTATCGATATTTGAAGAAAATAATCGGGTAAATAATGATCTATTCCCATAATGAAAATGTTTAAATAATTGTTGTAATCCAATTTTCATCTCTAAAAAAGCCTGCTGGCTGTGATTAAGTGGCGTTAAGCAATCTGCCAGAATGACTTGACGATCAAATTGTGAAAAATAATCTTCATAAAATGGTTTGACTATTTTATGTTGATAATGTGAATATCGTTTTTTTAGAGTATGGAAAATACTATTTTTCGGGCTATTTTCTAATTGTTCCCAATCAGATTCTGTTAAATCTAATAATGGGAAAAATTGATAAACAGGCGCCCCCCTTTCGCTACTTGGTAACACAAATCGTCCAGGTTGAATATATTGCATCCCAATAGCTTTACATTCCAGTAGGTAAGCGGTGAAATCCTCACTCAGTTTTGCTAATTGGTTTTCATCCGCTTTAGCTGATAAATCTAATTTTTTAATTTGTTCTAACCAATGTTGAGCAAGTTCCGCTCTTTTCCCGTAATGTACTAACTGTTGAGCTTGAGACCACTCTTTAAATGATTGAGAGAGTAGAGGAAGATCAAGTAACCATTCCCCTGGATAATCAAAAATATCAAGGTATAAAGTACTCGTTTCTTTTATATAACGTAATAGGCTATCTTTTCTTTGGTATTTTATCGCCAACCTAATTTCACTAATGCCTGTTGTAGATGGCGACCATTCAGGCGGATCCATTTCAAATCCTTGGCGATTTCTATCATATTCAAAACGAGGAATGGTGAGATCGTGTTGCTCGACTCTTTTAACGGAAATAATTTGACCATTTTTAGCAGGGAAAAATAAATTCAAATGGGCATTATCATTGATATTCACGTGCAAAAGTTGATCTACCAAACTGGTGATGAATGCCGTTTTGCCACTACGACTTAACCCTGTTACAGCAAGACGAAGGTGATGATCTAACCCCCTTTGTACAAATTTATGGAGCTGATTTTGAATTTGATTAAACATTTTATATACTCATTACAGAAAAACTTTATAAAATATAGCAAAAGGTCATAGTAAATTCTAGGGAACGATAAGCATATGGAAAATGAAATTGAATTAAAAATAATGTTGAAACCAGAGAATATTTCAGTAATAGAAAAATGGATCGGGTCTCTCAAAGTTTTATCCCATGCTACCGATATGCTTGGCAATACCTATTATGATTCTACGGATTTCTATTTTGAAAAAAATCAAATGGGTTTGAGAATTCGACATAAAAATAGTACCTACGAATTAACCTTAAAAATGAAAGGTGAAATTGTCGGAGGGTTACATGTTCGACCTGAATATAATTTACCTTTACAAAAGAATATACCTGATTTTAAATTACTTGCATCTCACTTTGAACTTAACATTCCAAATTTAGATACATTACATGATAATTTGATACCTATTTTCAGTACTGATTTTACGCGTAAAACTTATCTTATATCTTTTGAACATTCAAAAATTGAAATTGCTATCGATGAGGGCATGATTAAAAATAATAATGCTGAATCACCTATTTGTGAAATTGAATTTGAATTAAAAGAAGGCTCACTAACAGATTTATTTGATCTATTAGCCATCATGCCGAAAGTCGATGGAATGTGGTTGAGTAGTCTAAGCAAAGCCCAAAGAGGTTATTGGGTGGGCAATCCTGAAAAAATTGCAAAAGAATTAGATAAACTGACCGCTTGTAAATTACAAGAGTTATCTGATCTACAAAAATATCAAATCACTCAAACAATGGCTGATTTTATTCGATTGACTAATGATAATCTTCTTATAGAAAAATATTATTCAGCAACAAGTTATCAGCACAGCGATATTAAAAATGTAAAAAATGAGATAGACAGTGCAGACTATCTATCTCATCAAATTGTGTGGCTTAAAAA
>NZ_JARIDQ010000046.1 GCF_029256985.1 Otariodibacter sp.
AAAGAGATAATTAAGGAAGAAATAGATAAAACTGAGAATATGGAATATGTTGTACAGTTTACTAAAGAACAATTATCAAATCATTTAGATAATATACCGAATGAATTAGAACTCATTGTTAAAAATAGTTTACGTAATAAATATTAAGGATACATTTATGAATGAAAAATTGTGGAATTCTGATATAAGTGAGAAGACTGTTTTCAAGAAACCCTCTGATTCTCCTTGGAATGATAAAGACTTATGGAAGATTAAATCAGAAAATTTAACCACTCCATCACCAGAAAAAATTTATTACCTCCGTTCGCCTGATACAAATGGGAGATGGACTGGAGAAAAAGGTGACTCTGTTTGGATTCCCGATAGAGATTATCGTCCAGAATATAAGTCAAAATATAGTCGAGAAAATCCAGATAATCTAACTTGGGGAGAAATTCTCGACAAATATGGTATTGAAGGTATTGAATTTAAAGATGGTTATCCTGATTTTGGACCAATCTCTAAAATTGATGTCGAAATCGATGGATTTAGTTCTGATAGACTAAAAAACTTCGCAAAAGCTGATGAAAAAACAGCAGAACAATGGACAAAAGAAGGAAAAGACGGCAAGGTCTGGACTGCGGAAGATGTCAAAAATTGGCGTAAAGAAAATAACTATACTTGGCATGAGTGTGAAGATTGTAAAACTATGCAACTCGTTCCAACAGAAGTTCATAATAATATTCCGCACTCAGGTGGAATATCTGAAATTAAAAAACAAGAAAACTCAACTAATTAGGGAATCTATATGAATACATCAGATCTTATTTTTGATTATGGTTGGAGAAAAAATTCAACTATTAATTTTCAACAAGTAACTAAACCCATTCAACTTGTATTTTCTGCTAAAAAAGGGCAAGGAATTTCAGATGAGCAAACAAAAGCATTTGAATATTTTTCCAGTCAAACAAAAGTTTTTGAAGATAAAATAGTAAAATTATTAGATGATTATATTCAGAAATATCAAATTTCAGAAAAAAATGCTACACCAAGAACTTTATTATTTAATCGAGATGGTTCGTTTGGATTACTCTGTGATTGTGATTGGGATATAGAAAATGGTATTGCAATTGTTCTATCTCCTACAGAATATATTACTATTCAAGATGATTTCCTTTAAAATCATATAAACCTTAGGGATGCAACTCTTGCATCCCTATATTCCTTGTTTATAATCCATATTATCCATTCTATCAATAAGGAATATAACGTGTGTATGCCCCTCAATTTATTAGAAACCTATTTCAAAACCCATCGAGATACCGAACACTATCCCGACAATCTCCGTCTCCGTATCCATCGTTCGTTAAGTTGGTTAAAAATGGCGGAAGAGGCTAAGGATTTGGATACGCAATTTATTGCACTTTGGATTGCGTTTAATGCGGCTTATGCACGAGAGCTTGATGACATTAGGGATCGGGCAATATTCAATGAGTTTTTATTGCGTATTTGTTCCTTCGATAAAGACCATACTATTTACGATATTGTTTGGAAAAAATTCTCGCAATCTATCCGCTTGTTATTAGATAACAAGTTTGTGTTCCAGCCTTTCTGGGATTTCCACAATGGTAAGATTAGTGAGAAGGAATACCTTGTTGCAGAAGTAAAAGAGCGTGAGCGTTTCCTTTCTTCATTAGAAAAGCAAAAAACCGAACGTATTTTAGACGTAATGTTTAGTCGCTTATATACCTTGCGTAATCAAATTATTCACGGGGGAGCGACGTATCAAAGTAGTGTAAATCGGGAACAATTACGGGATGGTTGTAACATTCTTTCATTACTAATACCTGCAATGTTACAGATTATGATGGAAAATCATTCGGAGATTGATTGGGGTAAGCCGTTTTATCCTGTCGTCAATTAATAGTCATAACTCCAAATTTAGATAAGAAGGTGTAAGATGTCGTTACTTATTGGTCAGCCTCATATTCAGTTTTGTCCAAAATGTGATTGGAAAAATAAGATGATTGTTAATTCAGACTGCCTAACTATCTCTAAATGCCCGAAGTGTGGAGCAGATTTGTCTTTGAAAGCCGTTTCTGATCTTTCGTGGGTAGAGAAATTAGCCTATAAACTTTCATCTAATACTAGACCATTTTAACGAAACTACAAAAAACGCCCTTTCGGGCGTTTTTATTCTTATAATATTATTTGTTACTTTATTGGACATTTAATTGTTTTTTAATTCTGTCTATTTCTTCATCTCTTAATATCCTGCGAAGAATTTTTCCTACATTACTTTTGGGTAATTCTTCTCTAAACTCAATTTCTCGAGGAATCTTATAACCTGTTAAGTGCTGTTTACAATATTTACGCAATTCTTCTCGAGTTAGGGTCTCATCCTTTTTGGTAGCGAAAACCTTGATACATTCACCCGATTTTTCACTAGGAATACCAACAACTACGACTTCATTAACTTTAGGATGTGAAGAAATTACCTCTTCAATTTCGTTGGGATATACATTAAAACCAGACACAATAATCATATCTTTTTTGCGATCGACAATACGTAAATTAAGATCTTGTCCCATTTCAACAATATCTCCTGTTGCCATCCAACCATCTTTAAGTACATCAGCAGTATCTTCTTCTCGTTGCCAATATCCTTTCATTACTTGAGGACCTTTCACCCATAATTCACCACGCTCGCCTTGAGAAACATCATTACCTTCATCATCTACAATACGAATATCAGTATTAGGTACGGGGATACCAATGGAACCTGAATATTCTGTTGAATCACTACGTGTTGCTGCTATAAGTGGTGAACACTCAGTCATTCCATATCCTTCAATAATATGACATCCTGTTGTTTCATGCCAACGCTCAGCAACTCTACGTTGCACAGTGGCACCACCACCTACAGTCATTTTTAGATTAGAGAAATTCACTTCTTTAAAATGTTCATTGTTTAATAAAGTATTGAATAGCGTATTAACTCCTGTTATTGCTGAAACACGGTATTTTTTTAATTCTTTAATAAACCCAGATATGTCTCTAGGGTCTGTAATTAATAATCCTGTCAAACCTAATTCAATAAATAACAGGCAATTTACAGTCAATGCAAATACATGATACATTGGTAATGCAATAACACCTATTTTACCTTCACCATTAGGAATTAATGGATCAGCTACCCATTTTGCTTGCATCATATTTGCTACAACACTACCATGGGTTAGCATTGCGCCTTTCGCTACTCCTGTAGTTCCACCAGTGTATTGTAAAAAAGCAAGATCATCTGGATGTAATTCAGGTTTAACATATTGGCGTAGTTTACCAATACTTAAGGCTTCACGAAAACTTGCAGCATGAGGGAGTTTATATTTAGGAACTAATTTTTTAACATACTTAACCACAAAATTAACTAATGTACGTTTACCAAAAGAAAGTTGATCGCCCATTCTTGTTAAGATTACATGTTTTACTTCCGTATTAAATACAACTTTTTCTAGTGTGGCAGCAAAATTTGAAATGACGACTATAGCCTTTGCACCACTATCATTTAGTTGATGTTCTAATTCTCTAGGGGTATAAAGTGGATTCACATTAACAACAACAAGTCCTGCTCTTAATGCACCAAACAACGCAATAGGATATTGCAATAAATTTGGCATCATTAATGCAATTCGTTCACCTTTTTCTAGGCATAATTCATTTTGTAAATACGCAGCAAATGCTCGACTACGTTCTTCTAACTTCCTATAGGTCAATACCTTTCCCATATTAATATAGGCTGGAATATCTGGATGGCGACGCACAGCTTTTTCAAACATTTCAACTAAAGAACTATATTGGTTCGGGTTAATAGTTGTCGGCGCCCCATCTGGATAGTTTTTCAACCAAATTTTGTCCACGGGATTTCTCCTTAAATTTTTCTCAAAAAAACTGGGATAAATTGCCCCATTGATTTTTTTTGTAATATTTTTTTCATTCCAGCAAATAAGCTGGCTGTAGTAATAAACATAATAAGTGCAACTACTAATTCATTCTCTATCCATTGAGAAAATAGTAATGCACTCCCGATAAATACAATAAGAGGAATGCCATACATCCCAAAAACACTTAATAATAAATTTCGTTCAGTCAATCCAATCTCAATCTTATCACCAATTGATAAAGGCTGATTGACCTTCAAATCAAATTCTAATGCGGATTTTTCTCCTGCCAAAGCAGATAAAGTTTGAGTTCCACAAGTACCACTACTGGCACAGCTACCACATCCCGATTTGTGTTCACACACCACTGTTGCAATACCATTGGTATAATTTACAACTGTCGCATACTCAAGCATCATTGTTTAGCTTCCTTAATTGGCTGATTTTGTTGAATATCTTGTACAATATGACGAGCAGAAACTAAAGGTATTTCACCAACAATGACGACATCTTTATCTCCAATTGTTTGGCTATAAATACTGATTTTTCCTTGACGCCAAAATTGTTCATTAAAAATAATACCCTTATTTTGTACCAAATATATAGTAAAAGACACCAGCCCATCACTATACAATTGACTTTCAACTTGCTCATTTTCTATCAATATTCCTGATAAACGCTGTGTACCCGATGTAATTTTCTTAAATCCTTGTGGTATCCATTTCGGTTCCCAATTTAATGATGGTGAATTCTTTTTCTCATCAACAATTACGCTGGGTAAAATCAGTGATGTAATAGGTTCAATAATATGCATAAACTGATTATCTACAGTAGATTTTAGTACTTTAAATTGCTCTAATATATTTCCATCTCGATCTAATAAATCTGCTCTAAGCAATAAATAATTTTCCTCATCAATCCATATTTCATGCTGATAACGAAAATCATCCTTTGGTACAATTCTAATTACTCTGGCTAAACGATTTGCTACTCGCTCTCTACCTACATCAATAAAATTATACCCGTCTAATTGATTAAAATCAGTATATAAAAGGATAGGTAAATTATCTAAAATATGATTACTTGCAAGACTAAATGGCTGAAATTCTCCAAAATAACTCACTCGATTATCTCTTAAAATAATCTCTTCACGTGCTTTATCTAATTGCAATAATTGCGCATACTCTTTTCCTAAATAATTCGCATGACGATACCGCAATGAATCAACTTGTTCACCTTGTTGTACCAGATAAAATAACTCATAATTAAGCATTTTGTGAGCTGATGTCATTGCATTCAAATAAGCAATCGGAGTTTTGCCACCTTCGGCAAATCCCATAACAGACATCCCTAATAAAAGTAAGAATGTTACTACTTTATAAATTTTCATCATTTTTTATTTTATAATAAGTAAAGCGATAAGATTGTAACAAAATTTTTCAAAATTACCTGATAAATTAATCAATTGAATGCACAATCACCAACAAGCGTAGCAAAAACGAGCAAATCCGAATCTACGCCAATCATCATCATAATAGTGCATCCTCATCCACTCTAATTTTTCTTCAGCAATGTGATTTTGTAATGCTAATTTATAACAGGCTTGAAATATTGGATTATTTACTTTTTCTAAGTACTTTTGCTCAAAAGCTTTCTGCTCTTCTTCATTACGATTAAGAGGTGGATTAAATTTTTCATGCATTAATTCTGCCGTTTGCATATCACATTGTTGAGCTAAATTTACTTGTAATGCTTGTTCTGCTCTAATTCTTTTTGCATCTCGTATTGCTTGTTGTTCTGGTGTAAGACTACAAGCGGTAAGGCTAACAATAGCTAGTCCTAATAAGATGATTACTTTATTCATACTCTATCTCCTATTACTATCCTATTCTATGCAGTATTGTTGATAATTTCTGATCATCTAAGACAGTTAATTTTTGTTCTTGTTCTGCCTCATCATTCCCCATGCTTACTTGATTAAATTGTTTCATTTCGCTCAAGCGTTCGCTTTTAGCTGAGAAATGAATTTGAGGTACTTGAGTACATTTTATGATTTCAGTCACATTTTCCGAGTTGATGCCACAACCCGCCATAATTTGAATTTGATTTTGAGACTTGTCGACTAATTGTTGCAATAATGGGATACCCTCAAAAGCTGTTTTTGCTTGTCCTGAAGTTAAAACACGATCACAACCAAGATTAATTAGTTGAGATAAAGCAAGAAAAGGATCAGTACAGAGATCAAAAGCTCGATGGAAAGTTATCTTCATTCCCTTTGCTACAATTAACAAGCGTTTAATCGTTTGAATATCAATCTGTGCCAAAGGGGTTAATGCACCAATAACAATATTTGTTATCCCACAATTCTGCGCCATTTCAATATCACTAAGCATTGCTTGGACTTCATATTCACTGAAAATAAAATCGCCAGCTCTAGGGCGAATCATTACAGCAATGGGAATTTTGGAGATTGCTACTGCTTGTTTTAATAAACCATAATTTGGCGTAATACCGCCAACTGATAATGCCGAGCAAAGCTCTATTCGATCAATGGGAAATTGATTGGCTGTAATCACAGATTCTAAATTATCAACACAAACTTCTATTTTAGGCATTGGCTTCTCGCTGAAATAATCTTTTCCACATAGATTTAACGTAACGACTCTCACGTTCAAATTCTTCACTATCAACAATGGCAGGCTGATTCACAAGATTGAGGTGATGGACTTTATTGCGTAAGGTTGTATAGCAATATTTAAGTTGCTCACTTTCTTCTAAGGAAAGGATACCACTTTCTGCACAGCTTTCAAAAATACGAACGTTATCCGACCATACTGCAACTTGTGGATAAGTATTGGCATAATTTAGAACGAGATATTGAGCGATAAATTCAATATCCGTGATGCCACCTAGATCTGTTTTTAAGTGAAATCGCCCATCTTCAGTGTGGCTCAAATGAGCATACATTTTTGCACGCATGTTACAAATATCTTCCACCAACTGACCGCTTGTTCTTGCCATACCTAACACATTTTGACGAATAGTTTCAAAGTGTTGACGAAGTAAGGATGAACCGTAAACTGCTCTTGCTCGCACTAATGCTTGAGATTCCCATGTCCACGCTTCATTTTTCTGATAGTCTTCGTAAGCTTCAAAAGTGCTCACTAATAAGCCTGATTCACCTGATGGGCGAAGTCGCATATCAATTTCATACAATACACCTGCACTGGTATTAAGATTAAAAATACTGTTAATTTTTTGGGCAAGTTTTAAATAAAATTGATGGCTTGAAATTGCCTTTTTCCCCCCTACGGTTTGACTATTTTCTGGTGCATTATGTAGGAATACTAAATCCAGATCGGAATTATAGCCCAACTCAATTCCACCTAATTTACCATAGCCAATCACCATAAAATCTTGTTCATTTTCGGCTAAATGCTCAGGGATACCAAAGCGTTTTGACACTTGCTTCCACGCTAAATTAACCACTGCTCCTAAAATAGCTTCCGCCAGATAAGTTAAGTGATCACTAATTTTCATCACAGGTAACACACCTAAAATATCTGCTGAGGCAATATGCAATATCTGACTTTGCTTAAACTGGCGAAGCGCATCAATTAATGCCTCCTCATCCTCTTCTGGAATTCGTATTAAATATTCTTGCAATGTAATTGCATACTCTTCCAAAGGAATAACTTGGGTTAAAGAATTTTGAACAATCAATTCATCCAACAGCATTGGGTGACGAGCAATTTGTTCAGCAATCATCACTGATTGACTACATAGCGTAAATAATTGCGGTAAAATTTGCTCTTTTTCGAGTAATAACTCTAAGTAGGTCGTGCGAGTGTTGATCTTATCAATAATATTTAAAATTCTAGGTAATAACGTAAGGTAGTTCTTTTGTTGAAAAACTTGATCTACGACCACTGGAAGTAATTTTCTTAAAACTTCTCGCCCCCTCACACCAATCGGACGTTTAATCCACTCTTGAAAAGTCGTTGAGAAGATATGAAATATAGCGGAATAATCTGTTGGTTCCACAGGATATTGAGCTAAATTCGTGGCGACATCTTCTTGCGTAATTTGATAATTGAGAATATCTCGCCACATACTTAATTGAAGTGATTGAGAATGCTCATCTGCTGAACATTCCTGTTCATCATCTTCGCCAATTAACTCATTAAATATATTTCTAATCTGTAGTTGATGATGTTGCAACTGAATCAGAAATACTTGCCAATTTTCACTCCGACAAGCAAAGGCAATACGTTGTTGATCTTGCAGATCCGTTGGTAAGGTTTGAGTTTGCTGATCGTTGATCGCTTGAAGGGTATTTTCAACCTGTCTTAAAAATAAATAGCCTGATTTTAAAGTCTCAATTTGTTGGGATGTTAATAAATTTAATGTGGCTAAATGCGGTAATACTGTAAGTAAGCTACGTTGTTGTAAAATTTTATCTCGGCCACCACGGATCATTTGAAAAGTTTGCACAATAAACTCAACTTCTCGAATACCGCCCGCCCCTAGCTTAATATTATCTTCCAATCCTCTGCGTAGCACTTCTCGGCTAATTTTTTGTTTCATTTCTCGCAAGGATTGGATAGCACTAAAATCAAGATAGCGACGATAAACAAATGGACGCAACATCTGCTTTAAATATTTGTGATTGATGTTCGTAAGATCTTCACCCAGAATTTTAGCTTTGATCATCGCATAGCGTTCCCAATCTCGCCCTTGCTCTTGGTAATAGTCCTCCATTGCTGAAAAGCTGAGTACCAAAGCGCCGCTTTCGCCAAAGGGGCGTAAGCGCATATCAGTACGATATACAAAACCATCTAGGGTAATTTCATCTAACGCACGGATAAGCTTCTGCCCAAGTCGAGTAAAAAACTTACTGTTATCTATTGATTTTCTCGCACCAACTGTTTCACCAACATCAGGATAAGTAAAAATCAAATCAATATCAGAAGAAAAATTAAGCTCTCTTCCACCTAATTTACCCATCCCTAAAATTAATAATTCTTGTTGTTCACCTAACTCATTCATTGGCGTACCATAATCTTGGCATAAACGCTCAAATAGCCAATCTCTTGTGGCTAAAATAATGGTTTCGGCAAGATCAGATAGGGTTTCAAAAATCTGTTGAGGGGAGGCTAAGTAATTAGATTGTAAGTAACTTAATTTTGCCATTTCTCTATAGCGATATTGGCGTAATATTTTATGCAAACTTTCTTCACTATCAATCATCTGTAATTTTTGTGATAGTTCATTTTTGTATTGCACTGCATCACTTAACATTGGAATATTGTGTAACCATTCCATCAATAAATCAGGCTGTTTTTGTAATTGCTGAAAAACAAAATCAGACATCGCAATCGCAGTTACAAGCGGTTCGATTGTGTCTGTTTTTTGCAAATTTTCTGATATATGATGAATTGAAAATAATTCTACTAGTTTTTGCTCTGCGGATGAGAAAAGTGTCGTTTGCATACGAAACCTGAAATTAAGCTAGAAAGGAAGTAAAGGTAGGTTTACAGCATTTATAACCTACCTATCGCAATATGTTTTAGTGTGATTTAGAACACCTTTTTGAAAGGTTTAATGATAACCTCCCCATAAACACCGGCTTCAACGTAAGGATCTTCACTTGCCCATTGTTTTGCAGCTTCTAAAGAATCAAACTGAGCAATGACAGTTGAACCTGTAAAGCCAGCATCTCCAGGATTTTCATCATCAATAGCTGGATTAGGGCCTGCTGTTAATAAACGGCCTTCAGCTTGTAATTGAGATAAACGTGCTAAGTGCTGTTCCCTTACAGCTAAACGTTGAGTTAAAGTATTTGGTAAATCTTGAGCAAAAATCACATAATACATTACTTTATTCTCCTACGAATTTTGAGTCGGCAAGTCCGCTAAAACCATATCAAGTTCAGGATTGTTGTCTGTAGGTATTGGTCTTGGTCGCCCTTCTTTATCAACAGCAACAAAAGTAAATAACGCTTCAGTAACACAATAACGGTCTCTTGAGTTTTCTATTACTTTCTTAATCCAAACTTCAACTTTTACCTTTAATGAAGTACGACCAACTTTAACGCAACGACCATAACAACAAACAACATCTCCCACTGCAACTGGGCGTAAAAAAGAAATAGTATCAACAGAAGCAGTTACGACTCTACCGTGAGCAATCTCTTTGGCTAAAATAGCTCCGCCCATATCCATTCTTGACATTAACCATCCACCAAAAATATCACCGTTCGCATTAGTATCTGTTGGCATTGCGAGCGTTCTTAAAATCAATGCACCGTCTGGTTGGCGAAGATCATCTTTATTTTCCATTATTTTCCTCTTGTAATTTTAAGTGTGGATATAAATAAATAACTGTAACCAATGTGGCAACAAGACTTAGTCCTGTTAATCCAAAAACCTTAAAAGTTGTCCAAACATCATCAGAAAAAAATTGACCAATAATAATATTAATTACCATGCATAAAATAAAAAATCCTGCCCAACCTAAGTTAAGTGTTTCCCAAGTCGATTGAGGTAAGGTTAATTCTTTGCCTAATAATGCCTGAATAATTGGTTTTTTAAATCCAAACTGACTAGTTAACAATACAACCGCAAATAAGGCATTAATCAATGTAACTTTCCATTTTAGAAAAGTAAGATCATTAAAATATGCAGTTAACAAGCCAAAGATGATAACTGAAATCCCCATTATCCATTGAGATTTTTCAATCTGCTTATAAAGTATTTTAAGTAAAATAAGCTGAACAACAGTTGCCACAGAAAGAACAATAGCACCTTCTTGGATACCATAAGTTTTATAAATAATAAAAAATAAAATTAATGGAATAAATTCAAGTAATTTTTTCATTTTATCTTACCTCTTACCTTGCACAATGGGTAACTCCCGATAAATTTGATAAAAACGGAAGCTAAATATCACCATAAAAACATTAATAAAAGAGCCTACTATTTGAACTACTAATATACCTATATCACCATTTGTTTGCCCAATTAATAAATTGATTAAGAGCGGAAGTAAATAGGTAATTCCACAAAAGACAGAAAGTAATTTCATTTTTGCTCGGCTCATTGCCCAAGTTAATCTCAATGTCTCACTGATACTTTTTCTAGGAGATTCAACTAGATAAACATAGGTTACTAATGAATATTTAACAAAAATAAATACACCTAACACCATCACTACAATTCCCATTATGGGTAAAGAGTTACCTGTCGCAACCGATACACCAGATAACGAAGAAGCAAATGCTAGTGGCATAACCATAATTAAATTTAAAAAAATGACTGGTAAAAATCCTTTTAATGCACCACCAATATTACTAAAGAAAGAACGGTATTGTCCTGCATTAATCGATTTAATATTTAAAATTAGTAAGATATTCACCCATATACTTAGTACTGCCCAAATAATACTAGAGGCAAAAGCAAGCATATTAATATCTTTCATAGAAGAAACTGACTGCATATTATCTTGAGAAATAGTACTCGTAGGTAAAAAATAAATACCAATTAATTGCAAAATAACCAATAATCCAACTCCAAAAAGAGAAAAATTTGCTTGATTACGCATAAAATTCCAACTTTCTTGTAGCAATCGCTGAAAATTGATAGGCATTCTGAAATTCCTTATATCAAATCATCAAAAATGTTAGGAAGTATAGCAACAGTTTAGTTATTTCGCTATGATAGATTATTATCAAATTTATTATTGATGAGTCAGGAAGAAACCCATATGTTCAGTATATTACAAGCAGGACAGCACTACTTAAATACATTTCCTAATCAAAAGAAACTTAACCTATTCTTACCTGATTATAGATTAGTCCGCTTAGTGAAATTCTCATCACGCATCATGCCAGCTTTTGCTTGCTTTGCTATCGTTTGGCAGTTTGGATTTGCCGATCCAGAGCAATCTATCACTGCAAATTCGATTATTACAGCGCTTTTTGCATTAAGTATTCCTTTCCAAGGATTATTTTGGCTAGGAAAACGTGCAAAATCCCCTTTACCTCTCTCTTTATTAGAGTGGTATGAAACACTTCGTCAAAAACTTATCCATGAACAACATAAAAAAATAGCAGATCAAGCGGTTCCTTCCTATCAAGATTTTGCAAATTTACTCCAATTAGCTGAAAAAACTTGGGGTGATGCCTATTTTGATGAACTATAAAATAAAAAGAGCCTCTAAACAGAGGCCACTTAGAAAGTAAAATAATCAATTTGGTTGCCTAATACAACACTTTGGTATGTTAACTATAAACCAGTCTAAACACCAAAAAGTCTCAAATTTTATTCTATTTATTCTTAACTTTATGATCCGTATCATATTTTAGTTACACTCTTCGGGCTTGCCAGTAAGTTTTACTCCAATAGGGTGAATTTAAATCTGAATAAATAACTCCACCTTTTGTAGATGCATGTAAAAATTTGCCATTTTGAGCATAAATACCAACATGGTATCCATTAGGTCCTCTACCAGTTTTGAAGAAAACCAAATCTCCAGGTCTTAAGTTCGATTTTGAAACCTTATTCCCTTCCTTAGCTTGATCTTTTGTCATTCTTGGTAAATTCAACCCAAATAACTGACGAAAGGTAAGTTGTACAAATGCTGAGCAATCCACACCATTTTTAGTTGTACCACCAAGCACATACCGTGTGCCCTTCCATTCTTGGTGCTGATCACTTAAACCACTAATAACAAAAATAGGATCTGAAATATTGCCTTGAGATAATGGGTAAGAATTAACTCTCTTCACATTATGTGAAGAAACTTGTCTATCCACTGTACTACTACACCCAACTAAAGTTAATACGGATACAATACTCAATAGTGCTATTTTATTAATAATCATGGTCGTTAATTATCCTACCTATCCGTATTACTTTAAATGCTCTACACGCTCGCGAAATTTTTGCCCAGGTTTAAAAACTACAACACGACGAGCAGAAATAGAAACATCTTCGCCTGTTTTAGGATTACGGCCAGGTCTAGCTCTCTTATCTCTAACAGAAAAGTTACCAAATCCTGATAATTTGACTTCTTCACCGTGCTCTAATGCAACACGAATTTCTTCAAAAAATTGTTCAACAAACTCCTTTGCCATACGTTTGTCTAAACCACATTTTTCTACTAAATTTTCTGTAATTTCAATTTTGGTCAGTGACATAACTAATCCTTAATCTAAAATCTAATCTCTTAGATAAGCATTAAAGCGCTGTGCTAATGCTTCTACTACAAACTGAACTACTGCATTAATTTGATCTTCTTCAAGTGTTTTTTCTGTATCTTGAATCACTAAACTGATTGCTAAGCTTTTCTTACCTTCAGCTAAATTTGTGCCTTGATATACATCAAATAAATTTACAGCAATAAGTTTTTCGCCACCAACTTCACGACAAATATCTAAAATATCGCCTGCTGGTATATAATTATCTACGACAATTGCAATATCACGTTTGTTCGCAGGATAGCGAGAAATTTCTTTACCTTGAGGAATAATTTTTTCCATTAATGCAGAAGCCAATAACTCAAAAACAACTGGTTTACCTGATAAACCTAGAGCTTGAATAATTTTTGGGTGAACTGTTCCAATAAATCCAATCTCTTTTCCTTCTAGCATAATTGCAGCAGATTGCCCTGGGTGTAATGCAGGAAAAGTTTTAGCGACAAAACTCACTTTATCTCTTATAGAAGTTAAAGATAATACGCGTTCTAAATCACCTTTTAAATCGAAAAAGTCTACTAATTCAGCTTTCTGTTCCCAATAAACTGATTTCTTATCCCCAACAATAGCCCCACCTAAAACCATTTCTTGACGAATTCTGCTCTCTGCAGAATCATCTGGAATGAAACGTAATCCATGTTCAAAAATACGCACACGATTTTGTTGACGATTTTGATTATATTCAATAGTGGTAAGTAATCCTGATAATAAAGAAACACGCATTGCCGACATTTCACTTGAAATCGGATTTGGTAAAATTAATGCATCTTGTTCTGGATGTAGTAACTTCTGAATTTTAGGATCAACGAAACTATAAGTCACAACCTCTTGATAGTCACTATCAACTAACGCTGTTTTAAGGCGAGAAACATCCAATAATTTCTCTGGAATTGCACGCATTTTTAAGTGAGCTAAAGGTGCATTATTTGGAATACTGTTATAACCATAAATTCTAGCCACTTCTTCAATTAAATCTTCTTCAATTTCAATATCAAAACGCCAGCTTGGTGATTGAACCGTCCAACTGTCATTTTGGTAAGTTGCATTAAGACCTAAACGTTCAAAAATATCATTTACAGCCTCTGTTGATACATGATGGCCAAGTAATGAGTCTAATTTTGAACGGCGAAGAACAACTTGGTTTGATTTTGGTAAATGAGATTCACTTACTGATTCAACAATTTCACCTGCTTCACCACCACAGATTTCAAGTACTAATGCAGTTGCTCTTTCCATCGCCTTATGAGCCAACTCAGGATCTACACCACGCTCAAAACGATGAGATGCATCTGTGTGTAAACCATACTGTCTTGCACGGCCTGTAATTGCTAATGGAGCAAAGAAGGCAGATTCTAAAATAATATCTTTAGTTTCAGTATTTACACCACTCTCTTTACCGCCAAAAATTCCTGCCATTGCAAGCGGTCCGTTCTTATCAGCAATTAGCAACGTATTTGCTTGTAATTTCGCAGTAGATCCATCTAATAGAACAAGTTCCTCACCTTCTTTTGCCATTCTCACTTGAACTGGTTGAGCAACTTTATCCATATCAAATGCATGCATTGGTTGTCCTAATTCAAGTAAACTTAAATTAGTAATATCAACAATTGGATCTATTGAACGAATACCACAACGACGTAATTTTTCTTGTAACCATAATGGTGAAGCCGTATTTACATTCACATTTTTGACTACACGTAATAAATAACGAGGACAAGCTTCTGGTGCTTGTAATTCAATTGAAACTTTATCATCAATTGTTGCTTTAACTGACTCAATAATAGGTGTATTTACTTGAACTTGATTAATTACACCAACCTCACGAGCAATACCTGCGATACTTAAACAATCTGCTCTATTCGGTGTTAAGCTGATCTCTATAACTTTATCATCTAAATCTAAATATTGTCTAAAATCAGTACCAACAGATGCATCCGCTGGTAACTCAATTATTCCACTATGATCTTCTTTTATGCCTAATTCAGAATAAGAACATAACATTCCTTCAGATGGCTGACCACGCAACTTCGTTTTTTTGATCTTAAAATTACCTGGTAAAATGGCTCCTTCTGTCGCACAAGCAACTTTTAAACCTTTGCGACAATTAGGTGCTCCACAAACGATATCAAGTAAACGCTCACCACCTACATTTACTTTAGTTACTCGTAATTTATCAGCATCAGGATGTTGCTCACATTCAACAATTTCACCAACCACAACACCATTAAATTCACCCGCTACCGAATCAACACCATCAACTTCTAACCCAAGCATCGTAATTTGGTCACATAATTGTTCTGTATCAATCGTAGGATTTACCCACTCACGTAACCAAGATTCACTGAATTTCATTTATCTATCCTTATTTCTTTATTCTATTACTTAAACTGCTTTAAAAAACGTAAATCATTTTCAAAAAATGAACGTAAATCTGTTACGTTATAGCGAAGCATTGTTAAACGCTCAACCCCCATACCAACCGCAAAACCTGAATACTCATCGGGATCAATACCAACATTACGTAAAACATTAGGATGAACCATTCCACAGCCTAATACTTCAAGCCACTTACCATTTTTACCCATAACATCAACCTCTGCTGAAGGTTCAGTAAAAGGAAAATAAGATGGACGAAAACGCACTTCTAAATCTTCTTCGAAAAAAGTGCGTAAAAAATCATGTAATAAACCTTTTAGCTCTGTGAAATTTGCATGCTTATCAACATAAAGTAATTCAATTTGATGAAACATTGGAGTATGTGTCTGATCATAATCATTACGATATACACGGCCTGGAGCAATAATACGAATAGGCGGTTTCACTTTTTCCATCGTACGAATTTGTACACCTGAAGTTTGAGTACGCAATAATCGTTGAGCATCAAACCAAAACGTATCATGATCAGCTCTTGCTGGATGATGTGCTGGAATATTTAATGCATCAAAATTATAATAATCCGTTTCAATTTCAGGGCCATTCTCAACACTGAAACCTAATTCAGAAAAGAATTTTGCCACACGTTCAATCGTAATTGAAACAGGATGTAACCCACCTAATGCAACCGCTCTACCAGGTAAACTAACATCAATAGATTCATTTGCTAATTTTGCATTTAACTCTGCTTCTTCTAATTCTGCCTTTTTAGCATTTAACACTTCTTGAGCTTTTTGTTTCGCCTCATTGATTTTGGCACCTACTTTTGGACGCTCTTCAGCAGACACGTCTCGCAATCCTTGCATTAAAGCTGTGAAATGCCCTTTTTTCCCAAAATATTCAACACGAAGTGCATCAAGTTGATTAATTTCTTTTACTGCCGAAATCGCTTCTATTGCTTGTGAAACGATATTCTCTAGGTTTTGCATACCCATCCTCTAAGTTTATGTTCAAAAATAATACAAACACCATTTCATTGGCGACATTTTCAGATAGTAATACTTCTGTTAAAACTTGTAAATTCAAAAATCATAAAATATATAACTAAATCATTGATTTTAATGTGTAAGACTCAGTATATTTTACCAACTATTTATTAATAATAATTTTATTTTTAATCAAAAATAGCTGGATAATCATTCAATTACTTAGAATAAATCACTTTTAGTTCGTGATCTTCATTTCAACATCAAGTAAAATCGATTCGAAATTTACTAGTAAACTGGGAGATCGCCTTATGGCAATGAATAATATCTTAGGATTATTCGCTCATTCACCACTAAAACCATTACAAAAACATTCTAAAAAAGTGACTGAATGTTGTGGGTTATTAGTTCCTTTTTTTACTGCTACCTTTAATGATGACTGGAAAGAAGCTGAAAATATTCGTCGCCAAATTATTGATCTAGAAAGAAGAGCTGACTCTTTAAAGCGTGAAATTAGATTAAAATTACCTCGCGGATTATTTATGCCAGTTGAAAGAACTGATTTACTCGAATTAGTTACACAACTTGATAAGCTAGCAAACTATTCTAAAGATATTTCTGGAAGAGTTATTGGAAGAAAGCTTCTTATCCCCTCAGAAATGCAAAATTCTTTTTTACATTTTCTTGATCGTAGCTTAGATGCAACCAAACAATCAGATAAAGTAATTAATGAAATGGATCAGTTGCTTGAAACAGGATTTAGAGGCCGAGAACTTAATTTTGTTAATGATATGATCTTAGAGTTAGATAATATCGAGGATGATACTGATCAGTTACAAATTGTACTACGTAGATCATTATTAAGTATTGAAAATAACTACAACCCTGTTGATATTATGTTTCTTTATAAAATTATTGAATGGATCGGAGTACTCGCAGACCAAGCTCAGCGTGTTGGATCTCGAATTGAATTAATGCTCGCTCGCTCATAAGAGGAAAACACCATGGAAATGATTCATCAATATGGCTTTATTCTACTGCTGATTACTGCCGTATTCGGCTTTGTTATGTCTTTTGGTATCGGTGCAAATGATGTAGCAAATGCAATGGGAACATCTGTAGGTTCGGGTGCTATTACCCCAAAGCAGGCTGTTTATATTGCATTAATTTTTGAATTAATGGGAGCTTATTTCGCTGGAGGTGAAGTTGCAGAAACAATAAAAAGTGGAATTATTTCGGCAGATACTTTTGCAGGACGCCCTGATATTCTTATATTGGGTATGATGTCATCTTTATTCGCTGCTGGACTTTGGTTAATGATTGCCTCTCATAAGGGTTGGCCTGTATCCACAACTCATTCGATTATTGGTGCAATAGTTGGTTTTGCGTGTATTACTATTGGAACCGAAGCTGTACAATGGGGACAATTTAGTGGAATTGTTGGGAGTTGGTTTATTACCCCAATTCTTGCAGGTATCGTGGCGTTCTTTATTTTTATTTCTACACAAAGATTAATATTTGATACTACTAATCCGCTAAAAAACGCACAAAAATATGCACCTCTTTACGTAGGATTAACAATATTTATCATTTGTATTGTAACGCTTGACAAAGGTCTAAAACATATTGGTTTAAACCTTAGCTATAGTCAAACAATTCTAATTGCTTTTGTACTATTAATCATATCTGCTATAACTTGCTTTTTATACCTTCGTAGTCAGAGTTTCCTTGAACGTGTTAAAAGAGGTGGGTTTGATGGAGTAGAGAAAGTATTTAATTTATTGATGATTATAACTGCTTGTGCAATGGCGTTTGCTCACGGCTCAAATGATGTTGCTAATGCAGTAGGTCCACTCGCTGCAGTGGTATCAATTGTTGATAATGGTGGTATCATTGAAGGTAAAACGATTATGGCTCCTTGGATTTTACCATTAGGTGCAATTGGTATTGCGATGGGGCTAGCTATTATGGGAAGTAAAGTAATGAGTACTATTGGTACAGGTATCACTGATTTGACCCCAAGTCGAGGATTTGCTGCTCAATTTGCTTGTGCCATCACTGTTGTTCTTGCATCAGGAACAGGTTTGCCTATTTCAACAACTCAAACACTAGTAGGTGCTGTGCTAGGCATCGGATTTGCTAGAGGTATTGCAGCTTTGAATTTGGGTGTTATTAGAAATATTGTTGTATCTTGGGTTATTACTCTTCCTGCTGGTGCCATTTTTTCTATTATTATTTACTACATTCTCCATATAATTTTCAACTAATATTCAATAATAAAAGAGAAGTACGCGATAAAGAGTATTTCTCTTATATTTTTATAAGGATTCTAGCATGCAAAAAGTATTCTCAATCTTGTTAGGTTGTTTAATATATATAATTTCATTACCTTCAATTGCTGAAACATTATATGTCACAGATAACTTACATACATATTTACGTAAAGGTGCTGGTGATCAATATAAGATATCAGGCACCATTCAAGCAGGAGAGCAGGTTTTAGTATTAGAAAAAAAAGAACGTTATTCATTAATTCGGGATGAAAAAAATAGAGAAGCTTGGATTCTAAATAGTGAACTTTCTACTACTCCTAGCTCAAAAAAATTAGTACCTCAGCTCCAACAACAAGTAGAAGAACTGACAGTAAAATTAAATAAAATTGATGGAGATTGGCAACAACGTACATCAGAAATGCAAAGACGTGTAAAGCAAGCAGACCAACAAAGTAGTGAGTTACTTGATCAAAATGCAAGGTTGAAACGAGAGCTAGATATTCTGAAAAATAAAAATCGAGAATTAGAGACTATGCAAGATGCAGAAGCTCGAGAAATTATGATTCAATACTTTATCTATGGTGGTAGTGTTCTTGGAGTAGGATTATTACTTGGCTTGCTTATTCCTGTTATTATCCCTCGTCGTAGACGTAATAGTGAATGGATATAGGCAAATAGGTGGGGAATCCCACCTTATTTTTTATTCATATTCTTCTATCCATTTTAAAAGAATAGCTTCTAAAATAGATTCATTTGATTTCTGAGGATCATCATCAAACCCTTCTAATTCACAAATCCATTGATGAAGATCGGTAAAGCGTACAGTTTGTGGATCTAAATCTGGATCTCTGTCATACAAAGCCCAAGCAATTTCTTGTGTATCTGTCCATTTCATTAGTGTGTTGCCTCATTAACTTGATTTAAATTATATCGAGGAATCTCTACGACAATATCTTCGTCACCAATTATGCTTTGACAAGACAAACGGCTTTCCATTTCAAGCCCCCATGCTTTATCTAGCATATCCTCTTCTTGTTCACTCGTTTCATTAAGAGAATCATAACCTTCCCTAATTACAACATGGCAAGTTGTGCAGGCACAAGAGCCATCACAAGCACTATGGATCTCAACTCCTGCATTATGAGCAACTTCAAGTAGGTTATCCCCCGGCTGTGCATCTACCACCATTCCTTCTGGGCAAAATTCTTCATTCGGAAGAAAAATAACTTTTGGCATAATATCCTCTATTTAATAATTTCATCAACAGCTTTACCTGCTAATGCTTTTTGAATTGATAAATTCATTCGTTTAGCTGCAAATGCTTGTGTTGCGATATCAACATCTTTGATTCCTTGTTGAATCGCTTTAAGATCAGTACCTTTCTTTGTTTCAATCAAACGAGCTAATTCACGCTCGATAGACTTAAATTCATCAACTGATAACAATTTATCACCATGTTCTTGTAAAGCAACAATCACACTATCAATCACACGATCCGCATCGACCCGTGCTTCAGCTAATTGACGAGCTTGAATATCTTCTTTGGCATTACTCATCGAAGATCGGATCATGTCTGTCACCTCTTCATCCGTTAATCCATAAGATGGCTTAATTTGGATCGATGCTTGAACCTTGGTTGATTTTTCCATTGCAGTAACACTTAATAAACCATCCGCATCAACTTGGTAAGTTACTCGAATATGAGCCGCACCTGCTACCATAGGTGGAATACCTCTTAGGGTAAAACGACCTAATGAACGACAATCGCTGACTAACTCACGTTCACCTTGTAATACATGAATTGTCATCGCAGTTTGACCATCTTTAAATGTAGTAAATTCTTGAGCTTTGGCAACTGGGATCGTGGTATTACGTGGAATAATTTTTTCAACCAATCCTCCCATCGTTTCAATACCCAGTGATAAAGGCACAACATCTAACAATAACATTTCAGAATCTGGTTTATTCCCTACAAGAATATCAGCTTGAATTGCCGCACCTAATGCCACAACCTTGTCTGGATCAATCGAAGTCAGAGGAGTTCTTCCAAAAAACTCTCCCACTTGCTCTCTTACAAAAGGAACACGTGTAGAACCACCGACCATAACCACTTCTTTGACTTCACTTGCCGTAATACCCGCATCTTTTAATGCTCTACGACAAGTCATTAAAGAGCGTTTTACAAGCGGTTGGATCAGTTGATTAAATTGTAAACGGGTAATCTCACCCTCCCAATTTGCAAAATGTAGTGAATAACTATCCGCTTGTGATAATGCAATCTTAGCTTCACTCGCTAAAGTCAATAATTCACGTTGTTGATGAATATTCTCAATTTTTATACCAGATTGATCGACTATCCAATTCGCTAACAAGTGATCAAAGTCATCACCACCTAAAGCGGTATCACCGCCTGTCGATAGCACTTCAAACACGCCTCGACTTAATCTCAAAATAGAAATATCAAATGTACCACCACCTAAATCATAAACAGCGATAACTCCTTCTTGCTCACTATCAAGCCCATAAGCAATTGCAGCAGCTGTTGGCTCATTGAGTAATCTCAATACATTAAGCCCTGCTAAACGTGCAGCATCTTTAGTACTTTGACGTTGTGCATCATCAAAATAAGCTGGTACAGTAATTACTACACCCGATAATTCTCCATTTAATCGTTTTTCCGCTAACCTATTCAAATATTGTAGAATATCTGCCGATACCTCAACAGGACTTTTTAAACCTTGTGCCGTCTCTATTAATGGCAGGCCGTTTTCACTTTCGATAAATTTATAAGGTAATTTTTTATCAGATTGCTGTATATCTGCTAAACTACGGCCGATAAAACGCTTTACAGAAATTACAGTGTTCTGCGGATCAATGCTCGCTTTTGTAATAGCCTCAACTCCTACTGTTTTCTGTCCTGTGGCATAATGAACAACTGAAGGAACCAGTGTTCTTTCTTGCTCATCAAGTAATACATTAGCTTGGCCACTTCTGACACTTGCGACAAGTGAATTAGTTGTACCTAAATCAATCCCCACTGCTAAACGATGTTGATGAGGAGCTGCTGTTTGACCGGGTTCTGCAATTTGAAGTAATGCCATTTTATTTATATCTCTTTTTTATTTAATTAACGGAATAGCCGAAACTGTATTTATCATCATTAGCAAAAGTTGCCTGATAGTGTCGTTCAATAGGCTGTACTATCTTAGTATCATGATTAATCATTTGATCGCCTCTCACAGGTTGAATGTCTAATTCCCAATTTGTCCAACGTAATGAATGATAAAAACTACTTATATTCGCAGTCAGCACCCAACCTATAAATTGAGAATAATTCAAGCCGATACTTTCCCATTTTTGTTTTCTAGGGTGATAGTAATAAACTATTCCAACCTTTTCACCTAGCCCACCACCATTGATAGCAAAATAACCACCAATAACATCATCTGCAACTAATAAAAATAATGGTCGTTCACCTGATGATTCAAATGTTTTACCAAAATTCCACTCAAAGAAACCTCTTGGTAATTTAGGGCTACCTGAGCCAAGAATACGCAACCACCCATTATCGACAAGAATACCACCTGTTTCATAAATAACAGCGCCTAATGGCATTTTAGTTGAAAGTTGCATACCTACTAACTCTTTACCTGCTGATTCAATATCTTTGGGCAAAATTTCATATTGGTTTTTTGCAGCATCAAACCACGAATGCATAATTTTCCAAGCGGAGTTTTCTTTTTCAAGTAATTCTTCTAAGGTTTTCATCTTAATCAATTTTTATATCACTAACTTAATACTTAGTAGTCAAATAGCTTTTCTTCAACTTGTTCAATTTCTTGTAATAATTTTTTTATAAAACGTAATCTATCTGTTGTCGATAATGCTTGTGACCATTGTTGAGCATTCAATTCATTTTCTAATTGCATCAAAGTAGAGTGCTGTATATTTTCTATTTCTGAAGAAAAAATTGAGAGTTCATTTTCATCTTTTGTTAATTCAATTTCTTCTAACCGTTCTCGCCATTCCATCTGTTGCATTAAAAAAGCAACATCATTTGTACTTTTTTTTTCAATATCCTGCTCTTTATTTGTATGATATTGAATAATAGCTTCTGCTCTTAAAATAGGATCTTTTAAAACTTGTAGCGCATCATTAATTTCTGCTGATTTTTGCATGGCTAGTCGCTGTTCTTGTACCGAATGTGTTACAAAATTATCAGGATGTAACGATTTTTGTAAAGCAAGATAACGCTCGGATAGCAAAGAAGAATCTAAGCTAAATTGAACAGGTAAATCAAAAAGTGAAAAAGGATTTAACATGTCAAGTCCTCCTAAACGTGGAAACTTTCACCACATCCACATTCATTTTTAATGTTCGGATTACTATATTTGAAACCTTCATTTAATCCTTCTTTTACATAGTCTAATTCTGTTCCATCGAGATAAACTAAACTTTTAGCATCAACAATAATCTTTACGCCATGCTGTTCGAATACTTGATCATCTTCATTTAATACATCAACAAATTCTAAAACATAAGCTAAACCAGAACAGCCTGAAGTCTTTACCCCTAGTCGTAAACCAATTCCTTTTCCTCTGTTATCTAGAAAAGTTCTTACTCGATTTGCTGCGGTCTCTGTTAAAATAATACTCATACTCTATCCTCTGCGAATGAATTGAATTAGAATGCAAAAATAAAAGCGGTCAGTTTCTGCAAAAAAATCACAAAAACCGACCGCTTACCTAAAAATTATTTCGCATTTTTTTCTTTGTAGTCAGCAATTGCTGCTTTAATTGCGTCTTCAGCTAAAATCGAACAGTGAACTTTCACCGGTGGTAACTCTAACTCTTCTGCAATTTGACTATTTTTAATGGCTGCTGCTTCATCCAATGATTTACCTTTTACCCATTCAGTAATTAATGAACTTGAAGCAATTGCAGAACCACATCCATAAGTTTTAAATCGAGCATCCTCAATGATACCACTATTATTTACTTTAATTTGAAGTTGCATTACATCACCACAAGCAGGTGCTCCAACCATACCTGTTCCTACATCTGCCGATTTTTTATCTAGTGAACCCACATTTCTTGGATTCTCATAATGATCGATAACTTTATCACTATATGCCATATTTAGATTCCTTTATTGTAAATTAGTGATGTGACCATTCAATTGTATCAAGATCAATACCTTCTTTATACATGTCCCAAAGAGGTGATAAGTCACGAAGTTTCTGTACCGATTGTTTAACAAGCTCAATCGTATAATCAATTTCTTCTTCTGTTGTCCAACGTCCTAATGAAAAGCGAATTGAACTATGTGCTAACTCATCATTACGCCCTAATGCACGAAGCACATACGATGGCTCTAAACTTGCTGATGTACAGGCTGAGCCTGAAGAGACAGCAATATCACGCAATGACATCATCATGGATTCACCTTCAACAAAATTGAAACTGATATTTAAATTACTATCAACTCGTTTACCATCTTCCATAGAACCATTTACATAAACTTCTTCCATATCCTTAAAACCATTATATAAACGATCACGTAATGCTTTAATTCTCGGCATTTCTTCTGCCATTTCTTCTTTAGCAATACGGTATGCCTCACCCATTCCAACAATTTGGTGTACAGGAAGCGTACCTGAACGCATACCACGCTCATGACCACCACCGTGGATAATAGCTTCTAATCTTACTCTTGGTTTACGACATACGAATAACCCACCAATTCCTTTAGGTCCATACAGTTTATGACTAGAAAATGACATTAAATCAATATTCAATGCTTTCACATCAACCGGTAATTTACCTACACTTTGGGTCGCATCAACATGAAAAATTATCTTTCTTTCTCTACACATTTTCCCAATTTCAGCTATTGGCTGAATTACACCAATTTCATTATTTACATGCATTACTGAAATTAAAATAGTGTCAGGGCGAATAGCGAGTTCTAATTTTTCTAAATCAATTAACCCATCAGCTTCTGGGTCTAAATAAGTCACCTCAAAACCTTCACGTTCTAACTGGCGACAGGTATCTAATACAGCTTTATGCTCAGTTTTAACCGTAATTACGTGCTTACCTTTCGTTTGATAAAAATGAGCAGCCCCTTTTATAGCTAAGTTATCTGACTCTGTTGCACCTGATGTAAAAACAATCTCTCTAGAGTCCGCACCGATTAAATCTGCGATTTGGTTACGAGCGATATCCACCGCTTCTTCTGCTTCCCACCCGAATTTATGTGAACGAGATGCAGGATTACCGAAAATCCCATCTTTGGTCATATATTCCATCATTTTTTTTGCAACACGTTCATCCATTGGCGTAGTTGCAGCATAATCTAAGTAAATTGGTAATTTCATTGTTACTCCTGAACGATAAGTAAGATTACAGTAATTTTAATCTTTACTTTTAATGGCTATGGTGATCATGGCAATGAGAGATAGTACAATCATGATCACTATGCTCTTCAATCAATTCTTCCAAAGTGATTTTATGTAAAAATCCCTCTATCTGATCTTCTAATCTTTCCCACAAAGAATGAGTTAAACATAAATTATTGTTGCTACAATTACCATTGCCTTTACATTTTGAAACATTAATACTTTCGTTTACGGCTGCAATAATCATACCTATATTAATATCTTGAGGTGATTTCCCTAGTTGGTAACCACCGCCAGGTCCACGAACACTGTTCACAATACCTTCACGACGTAATTGAGCAAATAGTTGTTCTAGATAAGAAAGAGAGATAGATTGACGTTCAGAAATATCCATTAGGCTGACGGGCAATGACTTACCATGCAAAGCAATATCCAATATTGCCGTAACTGCATAGCGACCTCGAGAAGTTAATTTCATACTTCAACCTTATATTTAAGAATGACTAATCAATGGTGTAAATTTTATATACCATACTAAATTAGTCAAGTATCTTGAGCAATTTAAAGAGATGATTTTACAAATACATAAAATAGTTTTTATCAATAAATGCTATCTTAACTCATTTTTAATTTAGCTATTACCGAGTCGAAAGTTGAAAAATCATAGCTTCAGCTTGGCAACTGAAATCAAAATTAGCGTGCAATTCATATCCATTTTCAGTTTTAATAATTTTACTAGTAATTGAACATGGTTCTGATTCTGCAGTCCGAGCTTTATTAGTTAAGTAAGATAATGCTTCCTCTGCCTCTGTTTTTGTACTATATAAATGAGAAAAATCAACAGCACAATCACTATTGTCAATAACAGTTCCTACATCTACACAACAACACATAGGGCTTTCATTTGCTTTATATTTAGACATATTTTTACCTCAAATTGTATATTACCTTGCTCCTATCGATTCTACTATTCTTATAAAATAACATCAAACTCAATAATCAATCTCTTAATAACTGGTCGGAACTCTACTTATTTAAACCGAATTTCATTGAATGGTAATAAGTAACTACCTAAAATTACCTCAATTTATTATTTTTATTACTTAACAATATATTTTGAAATATTTTTCTATTAATTTTTAAGAGGTTTTATGACTAAGTTTACCCAAACAGCTATCGCATCTCTAGTCTCTATTTTTACTGGTAGTGCATCTGCAGCCGCATTTCAACTAGCCGAAATTTCATCATCAGGCTTAGGACTTGCTTTTGCAGGTAATGCTGCAGTTGCAGATAATGCATCAGTAGTGGCAAGTAACCCTGCATTAATGACAAAATTCAAAAATATTGAAGTTTCAGCAGGTAGTATATTAGTTGATTCAGATGTCCATATTAATGGAAAGTTTGCTTCATCTTCAGCAAAAGCAAATCAAGAAAACATAGTTCCAAATGTTGTTGTACCAAATGCTTATATTGTAATGCCTGTAAATGATCGTTTTTCTATTGGCGGTGGTATAAATATAAATTATGGATTAAAGTCTGAATATGCATCTGACTACAATGCTGGTTTTTTTGGTGGAAGAACAGACCTATCAGCGATTAATCTAAATCTTAGTGGAGCTTATAACTTAGGTTATGGTTTCAGTATTGGGGTTGGACTTGATGTTGTCAAAGCAAAAGCTGAATTAGAACGAAACTTAGGACTAATAGGTAAAGCTGCTGCTCTTCAAGCAAAACAAAAAGCACAACAAGCTGGTATGGCAGCACAACAGGCTGGTGCTACAGCTCAAGAATATCTTAGTGCAGGTCGTATTCAAGAAGCACAAGTTGCTATGGCTCAAGCTAATCAATTTATGGCACAAGCTAATCAAGCTGCAATAGCTGCCCAACGCTATGCTACAATGGAAAATGAAACTATTATTCACAGACTTACTGGTGATAAATGGGCATTAGGATGGAATGTTGGATTATTGTATGAGTTCAATGAGAAAAACCGTATCGGATTTGCATATCATTCTCCAATAAAAGTTAAATTCAAAGGGCAATACTCAAATACATTATTAATGCCAATCCCCACTATTGTAGAAATAGATAATATTACAGGTGGAGTAACTATTCCGGGAGCGTTAACACTTAAATTACCATCATTTTGGGAAATTTCAGGTTACCATAAACTCACAGATAAATTGGCTGTGCAATATAGCTATAAAAGAACAAATTGGAGTACTTTTAAAAGCTTAGAAGCAACTAGTCTTCAAACAGGAAATATTTTATTCCATAAAACAGAGAATTTTAATGATGCCTCTCGAATTGCAATTGGTTTATCTTATGATTTCACAGAAAAATTAACTGTTCGCACAGGTATTGCTTACGATGAAACTGCAAGTATTAGTAATCCATCAATTTCTATTCCTGATACAGATCGTACCTGGTATTCGATTGGTGCAACATATCGATTTACACCAAACATGTCTATTGATCTTGGCTATTCATACATCAAAGGAAGTAAAAATAACTTTAATGAAGATGGCCTCGTGAATTTCAAAACAGCTGCGAAAGCTAACCTTTATGGATTAAATATCAATTACAAGTTCTAGACAATTATCACGTAAAAGACCAAGTTTTTAAACTTGGTCTTTTTTATCTTATGATTAAATTAACAACTATAATGAACTAAAGAAAATAATTGCAATTATTATTGGAATAATATATTTCACATAGTTAAACCACAGAGATGTAAATAATTTTCCTGCTCCTAACTCTTCCTTAGCTTCATCTTTTAAAACAAAGCCGACAAAGATAGCACTACCTAATGCTGTTAATATAAATAAAATATTACCACTAATATAATCGAACGCATCAAAAATACTTTTACCCACAATAGTAATATCTTTCCATTCACTATCTCCCAGTATAGAAGGAATATTACCAAGTACAAAAATAGCGCCTAAAGTAACTAATATAGCTATTTTACGCCCCATTTGGGTCTTTTCTTGTAAGGCTGTAATTATTACTTCACAAATAGTTAATGAAGTAGTTAATGCAGCCACAATTAATAAACTAAAGAAAATAATAGCAAAAACTGTTCCTCCCCACATATGAGAAAATACGATAGGCAAGCTTTGGAAAACTAAGGTAGGTCCAGAATTAGGAGCAATCCCAAAACTAAACAAAGAAGGAAAGATCATAAATCCTGCGAGTAACGCAATAAAAGTATTTAATACCCCAGTAATCATAGCTGTTTTAACCAAATTCTCTTTTTTATCTAAATAGCTCGATAATGTAATTAATACTCCAAAACCTAAACTCAATGCAAAAAATACTTGTCCTAGAACAAAGACAAATAACTTAGGTGTTATTTTTGAAAAATCGGGCATAAGATAAAAATGAATACCTTCCATTGCACCTGGTAAAGTTATATTTCTGATTACCATAATAATCAGGAAAATAAACAATAGAGGCATCAAATACTTAACAGATTTTTCAATCCCATCAACAATTCCTTTGGCCAAAATAACATAGTTTACAATAACAAAAACTGCGGTATAACCAATAATTGTAAGAGGATTATTAAAAATACTACTTTGAAAATATGTGGATGCAATATCTGCTGAAATTGGAGTCGATATATCTAAAGAACCAGTGATAAAACTTATAATATAATTAATGACCCATCCTCCAAGAACCATATAGTAAGCTAATATGCCAAATGCTCCCAATAATCCCATATAACCTAATATTTTCCATCCTTGATGAATATTTCTACCATTAACTCTACCTGCAAAAGCGTCTATTGCATTAACTTTAATTCGTCTTCCAATTACGTTCTCAACTAAAATCATAGGAATTCCAATCACAATCATAGCAAGGCAAAAAAGTACAACATAAGCACCTCCACCATTTTCTCCAACAAGGTAAGGGAAACGCCAAGTAGCTCCAAAACCAACAGTTGCTCCCGCTACTGTCATGATATATGTCAAACGGTTTGACCAAGACTGTCTTTCTATATGGTTATATTGTTCTGTCATTTGTACTCCGAGTAATATTGTTATGATAACTAGTTATAAATAATTAAGAAAAAAATGCAAAGAGTTCGTCTACTCTTACACGAGAGTGGGGATTCTGTCCAATATGTCGTTGAACTTTAAAGGTCGTAATTTCAGCATTTTTATAAATTTCTCGTGTAAAAGCTGTATCATGATTAGAAATTAATACAGGTATATTTTTATTTTGAGCTTGTTCTGCATAATAAACCAGTAATCGTTGTTGTTCTAAGCTAAATCCGCCACCCGCATATTGTGTAAAATTGCTTTCTTGTAAAATGGGTGCATAAGGCGGATCACAATACACAACACAATCCTCGACTTTATCTAAAAGATATTCAAAAATATCTTCAAACCTAGAACAAATAAATATTGCATGTTGAGCCTTCTCTGCAAAATATCGAAGCTCTTTTTCTGGGAAGTAGTGTTGACTATATGCTCCGAAAGGAACATTAAATTGGTGTTTTTTGTTGTAACGGCATAATCCATTAAAGCCAAATCGATTTAAATAAAGGAATAGGGTAGCACGTCTAAAAATATCATCTGATAAATTAAACTCTTTACGACATTTATAATAAAATGCGGGAGTATTCGCTTCAGAGTTATCAAAAAGTAATTTTACATCTGATATATAAGCATTCACATCTTGCTTAATAACATTAAATAAATTGATGAGATCTGGATTAATATCAGCTAGTATATAGCGTTCAAACTCTGTATTAAGAAAAACAGAGCCTGCTCCTACAAAAGGTTCAACTAAACAAGATCTATCAGGTAAACGATGAGCTATATCTTCAACTAAACGATACTTTCCACCAGCCCATTTTAGAAAAGAGCGTTGCTTAGGTTTCATATTTATAACTGACTAAAATAATCAATAGCTTGCACCACTTTATCTTCTGAAATATTAGTAGTGATATAAGCAACACCAAGAGATTTTAATAAGATTAAACGTAACTCTCCATTTAATACTTTCTTATCTCTTTTCATATAAGGCAAGTACTCTTTAGAAAGCATGCCATCAGGAGAGTAAGTTGGTAAATTAGCCCGAGCAAGTAATAGTTCTAATCGAGCTACATCATTTTCCGTAATATCACCATTCAAATAAGATAAAGCCGCAGCTTCTAACATTCCTACTGCAACAGCTTCACCATGTAACCAATTTCCATAACCTAAGTGAGTCTCAATAGCATGTCCAAAAGTATGCCCAAAATTTAATAATGCACGATCACTATGTTCTTTTTCATCTTGTGCAACAATTCTCGCTTTTAATTGACAACAGCGCTCAATACAATATATAAGTAGTGAAGATTCTAAACTAACAAGCTTATCTATGTGTTTTTCTAACCATTCGAAAAATTGAACATCAAAAATAGTACCATATTTAATAACTTCAGCCAGTCCTGCACTTACTTCTCTTCTTGGCAAGGTGTTTAGCGTATTAATATCGATAATTACAGAGATTGGTTGATAAAAGGCTCCAATCATATTCTTACCAAGAGAGTGATTAACCGCCGTTTTTCCCCCCACTGAAGAATCAACTTGTGCAAGTAATGTGGTTGGGATCTGAATAAATCTTACACCTCTCTGATAAGAAGCGGCTGCATATCCTGCTATATCACCAACTACACCGCCACCTAATGCTATAATTGTCGTATCTCTACTGTGATTTTTTTCAAGCAAGGCAGTAAAGATTAAATTTAGAGATTCTAATGTTTTATACTTTTCACCATCTGGTATAAGTACATGATCAACATGGCACCCTAATTTAAATAATGTATTTTCAACTGTTGAAAGATGATATTTCGCAATAGTAGGATTAGAAACAATCATTACTCTATCACCAGAGTTTAGAGGGTAAAAACTCTCAACATCTTTCAACAGATCTTTACCTATAATTATAGAATATTTTCTATCCTTTAATTCAACATCAACTGTCAACATCAGTACACCTTTATATTTACTTACTGTAAATTATCAATCATTTCAATAATCTTAGTTGCAACAACTTTTGCTGTTTGTTCATCTGTTTGTAATGTAATATCAGCAATTTCTTCATATAATGGATTGCGTACTTTAGCAAGTGCTTGTAAAACCTGATAAGGATCTTCATTTTGTAATAACGGGCGCTTTTTATCTCGCTGAGTACGCTCAAATTGTTTATCTACAGATGTTTCTAAATACACTACGATACCACGAGCAGATAAAGCATTACGATTATCTTTAGAAACAATAGAGCCTCCACCAGTTGAAAGAACTAATCCTTGAGAATGAGTTAATTCATTGATAACCCTCTCTTCACGCTTACGAAATCCCTCTTCTCCTTCTATATCAAAAATCCAGTCAATATCAGCACCTGCACGCTCTTCAATTACAGCATCAGAATCTAAAAAATCCATATTTAGCATTTGTGCAAGTTGACGACCAATTGTACTTTTACCTGCTCCCATAGGACCGATTAAAAAAATATTACGTTTTTCTGCCATTCTTTTTTCTTTTCATATTTAAAAATTAATAACTTAATTTGTGGTAAAAGTATCGAAAAAACAGACCGCTTGTAAAAACAAGCGGTCTGTTATAAGTTAAAATTTACAAAAAGTGATTATAAATAATACACTTATATACTAATTAAACCACAAATCGCCCAAAGAGAAAGATTAGGATATTATCGCAATAAATCCCCTATCTTTTCAACCTAAACCGTACCTGTCAGATAAAATTTAGAATAATTCATTGCTTTGGTTCCCGTTTGATGGAGATACTCCTGAGCTAGAATTACTATTATTAATTTGGTAGCCTTTTTCAACAATAAATCTTCTGGTTGGTTCCGTTCCTTTAATAAAATATTCAGTTAAGCTATTACCCAAAAGTCCTGTTGCAGCATCAATTTTTACTGTCACAATATTTGGTGGCAAGACTTCTTTTCTTTCAGGTTTATCTTTTAATACTGATTTCATGTATTCAATCCAAGCAGGTAAAGCTGTTTGAGCTCCTGCTTCTCCTCGACCAAGATCACGTTTGTTATCATCAAAACCAACATATACTGTTGTAACTAAATTGGCACCAAAACCTGCATACCACGCAATTTTTGAATTATTTGTAGTACCTGTTTTTCCCCCAATATCTTGACGTTTAATTTGACCAACAATACGATGACCAGTTCCTCTCCAGCTCTGACCTGGTTCTCCTGTAATAGCTGTATGCAATGCACTTCTCATAAGAAAAGCGATTTCACCACTAATTACTCGTGGTGCATGACGTTTTTCTTGAGTATTTTTTGCAGAAGTTGCCATTAAATTAGGAGCTTCTTCTTTTTGGGTAATATCAATATCCAAACCAGGAACAACGTCAGTAACATCATCATTATTCATACCTTGAGCTGGTTGATCATTAACTTTAACAAAGTCAAAATAGTTTGGTTCAGGATAAACAACTGGAATATCATTACAAGTTAAACAAGCTACTGGTGGATTAGCTTTAAATATTTCTTGGTCATTTCCATCCACTATACGTTCTATTAAATAAGGTTCAACTAAATAGCCTCCATTATCGAATGTTGCATATCCTCTAGCCATTTCAAGTGGTGTAAAAGATGCAGCACCTAATGCTAAAGCTTCTGTTGCTTGATATTGTTTACGATCGAACCCAAATCTTTGTAAATAATCAGCAATATAGCTAATACCTGTCATCTGTACAGTTCTAACCATCATAACATTTTTAGATTTGCCAAGACCTACACGTAACCGTAATTTACCTTCATAAATATTAGGTGAATTTTTAGGTGACCATGGTTTTTGTCCTTTTTTAACAATCGTAATCGGTTCATCACTTAATATTGTTGCTAAACTCAGCCCTTTATTTAAAGCAGCTGCATAAATAAAAGGTTTTATGGAAGAACCTACCTGAACCAAAGATTGAGTTGCACGATTAAAGCGACTTTGTTCAAAACTAAATCCACCTACAATTGCTTCAATAGCTCCATTATTACTATTTAATGAAACTAAAGCCGAATTAACTTCTGGAATTTGTCCTAGCTCCCAATTTCCGTTATTATCTTGCTTGACCCAAATTTGTTCTCCTACATGAATCACATCTCGTACAGAACTAGGTATCTTACCTCTAGCAGAATCACTAATAAATTTTCTAGCCCATTTCATACCTGTTAATTTTAATTCTGTTTTCTCGCCATTAGTGAGTAGAATATTAGCTTTATCTTTTGTTGTACTTAGTACAGCTGCCCCAATAAAAGGCTCTGAATTAGGTAACTTGCTAAGATGATCAATAATAGCTTCTTCATCCCATGGTTCTTCATTAGGTTTCCAAAGTTGTTCTGCGCCTCTCCAGCCATGACGGCGATCATACTCGATAAGGTTATTGCGCAAAGAATTTTGAGCTTCTCTTTGGTCCTTAGATAGAACAGTAGCATAAACTTTGAACCCTTTAGTGTAAGCTGCTTCTTCGCCATATCGTTTTACCATCTCTTGACGAATCATTTCAGTTACATAATCAGCTCTAAATTCTAAAGCTGCACCATGAAATTTGGCAATAATAGGTTCTGCCTTTGCTTGTTCATATTGCTCTTGAGTAATCTTACCTACATCCAACATCCGACCTAAAACAACATTACGACGATTTTCAGCTCTTTTAACTGAAAATAAAGGATTCATCGTTGATGGAGCTTTTGGTAATCCTGCAATAATTGCAATTTCAGATAAGGTTAAGTCCTTTAACTCCTTTCCAAAATATGTCTTAGCAGCAGCAGCCACACCATAAGAACGATACCCTAAATATATTTTGTTAAGATAAAGTTCTAAAATCTCATCTTTCGTTAATTTTTGCTCAATTTCCAACGCTAGAATAGCTTCCTTAATTTTTCTTTCTATTTTCCTTTCTGGAGAAAGAAAAAAGTTACGAGCTAATTGTTGAGTAATAGTACTAGCACCTTGTTGATCTCCATTAGCAGAACGCCATAAAGCTCTTAAAATACCTTTAGGGTCTATTCCTTTATGCTCATAGAAACGAGCATCCTCAGTTGCAATAATAGCATCAACCAAAGCTGTAGGAATATCACCCAACTTGACGAAGATACGACGTTCTTCACCAACCTCACCAATTAATTTTCCATCCGCAGTAAAGATCTGCATTGGCCTCTGTAACTCTACATTTTTTAAAGTTACAACATCTGGTAAATCTTGTTTGAAATGCATATAGCCTAAACCTACGACAATGCATCCAAGAATAAATAATGTAAGAAAACTACTAAATATAATTTTTACGATCTTCATCGAAAAAGAGCCTTTTAACAAATGACTAAAACTAAATTTGCACCCAATATATACAAATGCATTAAATAAACAGGCTAATTATAAGCTAAAACTTAACAAAAAGCTGTTTTAATCGATTAATTTTCTATAAATAATGAGTAATCATGCTAAAAAGACTCTTAAACATAAATATATCCAAAACCATGAACGTACCTATACAAGTAGGTATTAGTGAAAATGATCACTATCATTGTATAGTATATATACATGAAGGTTCTATTGTTAACTTTTGGAGAGATAAATCAAAATCTTTAGCATCTATATTGGTAGACATACAAAATAATGAACCTCTCTTAAAATCAAAAAAACTTACAATTATTAGACCAGTATCCCATCACTACATTTGGCGAAAGTATGTTTTTTTGCCTTACCATTATTCTGATGCAATGTGCTATAAAAAAATCATAGAAATTCTCAAAACAGAACTTCCTGTAAGCTTAGATGATGTCTTTTTTGACTATTACTTAGAACGAAATAAATCTACATCAGCAATCAGAATAATTATTTATGCATTACGTAAAGAGTTTAGCAAATCCTTACTCACTAATAAGCGGACTATTTTAGATTGTGAATTGTACTGTTATTTAAGAGCATTTCACTATTTATCTACTTTTCCATACGATATGGTACACAAAAATTACTATAAGTTCAGAAATTATATTATTCAATTCCAATTAGATAAATTACTCATACAAGAAAATAATGATGCACTAAATGTACTAACTATAGAGCATATAAACAACAAGTTTAAACACATTCTGGATACCGATATATATTTATTAGCATTAGGGGCCTGTTTATGGAATGGCAAGGTATAAATTTAACAGATTATAACACAAAAAAATGGGTTAATAAATCTAAGCTAAATATATTTAAGGTAGTAATATTTATATTTATCTTACTTGTATTAATTTATTCATTATATGCATATCAGAAAAATATATATTCAGATTACATTATAATAAAAAACAGAAACTCAATATACAAAAATAAAATAACAAAGATAGAAAACAATATTATAAATTTTTCAAAGCCAAGCATAATAAAAAAAGAATACATACCAAAAGAAAAAATATCAGAAATAATAAATTACTTAAAAGAAATAAAAACATCAGGATCTTTACTAACTGTTAAAATATATAAACATAACAATAAAAACATACTTAATATAGAAGGAAATATAAATAATAAAGAAAAATTCACAGAAATTGAAGAGCAATTAAAGATAAAAAAATATCAATATACCATTGATAAATTTCAAACAATAAATACCCATAGCATATTATTTTCAATATCAATATATTAATTTTACATCATGCAAAAAAAATTAGAAAATTTATATACATCCCCATCAAAACAAACATATAAAATAATTAATTTTGTTAATAACAAATTTATATATATAGTATCAATTATAATACTAACAACTATTATTCTATCAACATTAAACTATGTGAGGTTAAAAAATATACTATATAGAGAAGTGGATATACAAAATAAATATAAAAAAAATATAAGAAATAAGTTAATAATATTATCTAAAGCACATAAAAGAAACCAAGAGAAAAAAGGAAAAAATAACAATATTTCAATTATTGATAGTAAGATAAAAGAAATAATAATAGAAAATGGAGGAGAATTAAGTAATTTACAATGGTACTTTGATAATGGTCAGAAGATAAATGTATTATCTACACAAAACACTAAAAAATCAATTAGTATAATAGAAGATATAAATAAAATAAAAAGCATAATGTACACCCAAATAATATTATCAAAAACAGATATAAATAAATCTATTGAATTAGATATAACACTAACAATTATACCCTAAGGAAATTATATGAAAAAAAACATGCTTATTTTTCTCTTTATTATATTAAATACATACAAATCTTATGCGGACCCTTTCTATAATGAAGAGGATATGAATAAAGAGAATATAAATGAACAGATTATATTAAAAAATAAGGAATTGTATTTAGATTGTAATAGAAAAGACAGTATAGAAACTATAAATATAGTAGAAAAATTTCAAGAACTGGAGCTAATAGGAATTATTGGAATAAATAATAGTTTTACAGGAATTTTACTAAATAAGAACTCACATATTATTGAGATAAAAAAAGATCAAGTTCTAGAACCATCGAAAATACAAATAACAGATATCAACTCAAAAGAAATAGAATATATAGATTGGAATAAAAGTAATAGTTGTAAAAAACCAACAAAAATAAAATTAGCAATACTATAGCAGAGGGAAAATGAAATACTTAAACCTAATTATAATATTTTTTATTCAAAATACATTTTCATCACCTATCACTATATCTTTGAGGAATGCACCAACAAAAGAAATACTCTCTCTACTTGCCATAGAAACTGGAAATAATATTATTATTAAAGATAACATAAACTCAAGAACAACATTACATATAAGAAAAAGTAATTTTAATAAAATTATAAATCAGGTAGCAAAAATAAATGATTTATCCATATATAAAAATGATAACATATATATAATTTCAAAAATAAAAAAATCAATACATAACTCAAATAATAACCAAAATGAAATTACTCCTAATATTAATGATAATCAAACTATTTCACCTGAATTCAAAACAAAAACAATTCAGTTATATCATTCAAAAGCTTCAAAGATTATAGAATCTATTACAAAAGGAAGTGGAAATATTTTATCTGAAGCTGGTTATCTACATTTTGATGATAGAAGTAATCAAGTCATCATAAAAGATAGTAAAAAATCAATTCAAAATATATCTAAACTTATAAAACAACTTGATATACCCATTCCCCAAATAGCAATCGAAGCAAGAATAGTGACTATTAGCAGTGAAAACTTAAAAGAATTAGGCGTGAGATGGGGACTCTTTTCTCCTACAGCGCAGCATCATACCTTTGCAGGAAATCTTGAAGGAAATGGAAGTGTAGTCAATAATCTTAATGTGAACTTCCCTGTTAGCAATGCAGCCTCTGCAGTTTTACAAATCGCTAAAATCAATGGTAGAGTACTTGATCTAGAATTAAATGCATTAGAACGTGAAAATCATGTAGAAATTATTGCAAGCCCTCGTTTATTAACCACAAATAAACAACAGGCTAGTATTAAACAAGGTACTGAAATTCCTTATGCTATTTATGATAAAAAAAGTGAAACTACAGATATAGAATTCAAAGAAGCAGTACTAGGATTAGAAGTCACTCCTCAACTTTCTAATGGTAATCAAATTTTGCTAGATTTGCTTGTTACCCAAAATGCTCCCAATAGTCAGCAAGGTGTAAATGAACTTACAACGATAGATAAGCAAGAATTAAAAACTCAAGTTATTGCACATCATGGTGAAACTATAGTATTAGGTGGAGTATTTCAACACCTTATCTCAAAAAGTGAAAATCGAGTACCTGTATTAGGTAGCATACCTGTTATAAAACACCTATTCAGTCAAAGTAGAGATAAAATATCAAAGCGAGAACTTATTATATTTGTCACTCCTTATATCATTGAACCTCAATCAACAGTAAAAATCAAGAAATCTACGCATAAATAAGATGAACTATGATAGAATACTCGGCTATTTTTAATAATAGATAAATGGCTAATATTTACGCTATAAATTTGAGGTTTTATGAAAGTTTCTCCACGTCGTCGCGCAAGAGAATGCGCAGTTCAAGCAATTTATTCTTGGCATATTTCACAAAATGAAATTGAACAAATTGAACTATCTTTCGTATCTGATCAAGATATGAAAGGAGTTGATATGCCTTATTTCCGAAAATTATTACGTGGTACAGTAGAGCACATTGAAGATGTTGATCTTTCCCTTCGCCCATTCTTAGATCGTGACGAAAACGAAGTTGATCCTATCGAGCGATCAATTCTACGTATGTCTGCTTATGAATTGCAATATGAACTTGATGTACCATACAAAGTAGTTATTAATGAAGGTATAGAGGTTGCTAAAGTATTTGGCTCAGATGATAGCCATAAGTATGTAAATGGCATATTAGATAAGCTTGCTATAAAAATTCGTAACAATCGCTAGGAATTAGGATATGGGTGAATTTGATCTAATTGCTAAATATTTTTCAAAGCATAAACAATCATCTCACAAAGATGTGATTCTATCTGTCGGAGATGACTGTGCCATTACCCAAATTAGACCAGAGCAAAATATAGCAATTACAACGGATACATTAGTTTCCGGTACTCATTTTTTACCTACAATATCACCTTCTGATTTAGCTTATAAATCTATTGCAGTTAATCTTAGTGATCTTGCAGCAATGGGAGCTACACCAATGTGGGCATCGCTAGCCCTTACTCTACCTTCCATTGATCATGACTGGCTATCTGAATTTAGTGATAGCTTATTTAATATTTTAGATCAATATAATGTTTCTTTAATCGGTGGAGATACAACAAAAGGGCATTTATCTGTAACAATAACTGTTCAAGGAGTTCTTGAACAACATCAGGGATTGTTCCGCCATAAAGCTAAATCAGGTGATTTTATTTTTGTATCAAATTATTTAGGTGATAGTGCTGCAGGTTTAGATTTACTCTTAAATCATTCAGAAAAAGTATACACTCAAGAAGAAAAATATCTTATTTACCAACATTTACACCCTATTCCACAAGTGGAATTAGGACAACTATTAACTTCATATAGTCAATGTGCCATTGATATTTCTGATGGACTAATTGCAGATCTCAAACACATCTTAAATCGTAGTCAATGTGGGGCTGAAATATATATTGAAAACTTACCACTGTCATTAGCACTTCTTTCACATTGTGAAAAAAAAGAAGCTGAATTGTTTGCTTTAACTGGTGGCGAAGATTATCAATTATGTTTTACAGTTTCAGCAAATCAGCGAAATAGTCTAGAGCATATATTGAAAGAACAAGGTTTTCATTGTACTTGTATCGGAAAAATAACGGATGAAATCAATCAAATTAAATTATTTGATAAAGGCAATGAAATTATGCTACCCCATCACATTGGTTTTGATCATTTTAGTAAATAACCATGAAAATTAATTTAAAAAATCCAATTCATTTACTTGCAGTAGGTTTTGGTTCAGGATTAATTAAACCAGCCCCTGGTACTTGGGGTTCATTATTAGGTACATTAATTGCAATACTGATATGGAATCTAACCGCTTCTATTGCTGTTTTTATTGCTCTTACCGTAGTATCATTTTTATTTGGATGTTATGCATGTCAAAAAACTAGTGAGGATACCCAAATTCATGATGATGGACGAATTGTTTGGGATGAAATTGTTGCGATATTTTTTATTTTTAGTTTTCTGCCACAATATAATTTCATTTACTACACCCTAGCTTTCGGTATATTTCGTATATTTGATATTTGGAAGCCTTACCCTATTCGCTATATTGATGTAAAGATTTCTGGTGGCTTAGGCATTATGCTTGATGATATAGTTGCTGCGGTCTATACTAGCTTGACCCTGTATTGTTTTTTTAGGATATTTTAATGTGGACGATATTCTTTGTACAACTAGCAGGATTAATTAGTCCTGGCCCTGATTTTTTATACGTCACCCGCAAAGCCATGGGAGATTCTAGAAAAAATGCCATACTAGCTAGCTTGGGGATAACACTAGGTATCGCCTTCTGGTCACTTCTTGTGATATTTGGACTTGCGATAATTAATAATATCATCCCTAATTTCCAATATATTTTAATGTTATTTGGTGGAGCTTACTTAGCTTATTGCGGATTGAAGATGGTGCAAGTCACCAAAAATACACAACTCTCAAATAAAAAAACAGAAGAAAAGAAATCTATCTGGAAAGAAATACTTGGTGGGTTACTTATCAATCTTTCTAATCCAAAGATCATTATTTTCTTTAGTAGTGTTCTAGCGGGTTATGTATCAAATCTATCTAACATACAAGATATTTTATTAGTTCTTTTTATCTTAACAGGTAGTGGTTTTGCTTATTTTTCTCTTGTCAGTCTTTTGTTCTCACACAATAAGATTCAGTTATTTTATATCAAATATAGCCATTACTTAGATAACATGGCTGGTGTTATTTTTATAATTTTTGGGGTAAGCTTAATTTATGAGGGAATTGTCTTACTTTTTTTCCAGTAAATGATAAATATGTAGAGTTATACCACTAATTTGCTAGAAATTATAGAAAGGATTTAAATCTTATAAACAACCTCTTCAGTTCTAATGTTCATAGATATAAATAAAAAATAGACCAACCCCCTTACTTTATACTAGGAAGTTGATCTACTTTTACTACTTATAATTTAACAAAACATATTCATTACCTGAATATACATTGATTATTAACCTTATTACTTAGATGTGTCTAATTCAGGTAATGATTTAATTAAATCATCAACAGCTTTCATTTGGCTGATAAAACCTTCCAGAGCTGAAAGCGGAAGTGCTGATGGGCCATCACATTTTGCTTGGTCTGGGTTTGGATGTGCTTCGAGGAATAAACCGGCTAACCCTACTGCTAAACCAGAACGAGCTAATTCGGTGACTTGATCACGACGTCCACCCGATGCAGCACCAAACGGATCACGACATTGTAGTGAGTGTGTTGCATCAAATATCACTGGGCAACCTTTTGATACTTTTTTCATAATGCTGAAACCTAGCATATCAACCACTAAATTATCGTAACCAAAGTTTGAACCACGTTCACATAAAATAACTTTATCGTTACCACATTCTGCAATTTTCTCGACAATATTACCCATTTGTCCTGGGCTTAAAAATTGTGGTTTTTTAACGTTGATTACAGCCCCTGTACGAGCCATTGCTTCAACAAGATCCGTTTGACGAGCTAAAAATGCAGGTAACTGGATAATATCCACCACATCAGCAACAGGCTGACATTGGTAAATTTCATGCACATCAGTAATAATTTTTACACCGAATGTCTCTTTTAATTCTTGGAAGATTTTTAATCCTTCTTCCATACCCGGTCCACGATATGAATGAATCGAAGAGCGATTTGCTTTATCAAATGACGCTTTAAAAATATAAGGTACACCTAACTTTTGTGTAACTTCAACGTATTTCTCACAAACTTGCATTGCCATATCACGGCTTTCTAGTACATTCATTCCGCCAAAAAGAACAAAAGGTTTATCATTTCCGATTTGGATATTATCTAGCTGAATTGTTTTTGAATTCATGGTTGTTCCTTAATCAACAATCAATGGATATTAGTGAAGCACGTTGGCTTTACTCTGTTTTTCTAAATTTGCGATCTCTAATTTTAACATCATCGCCGAAGGATCATCAGGGCATTGATCAATAAAATAGCTCAGATCATCACAAGCTGCTTGGAAGCAATCCATACTAGCTAATACCATTCCTCGATCTCTAATTTCGTATGGATCTTCAGGTGTTAACATCAAACGATATTCAATTAATCGTAAAGTTTCCTCATACTTCCCTTCCCTGGTAAGAGCCATTTTAAAAATGGTTTCTAAACGTTCTAGTACTTCTTCTTTCGTCGCTATTTGTAAAAACTCACGCTTTAATTCAACACCAAATCCTAATTCACCTTCAAGCCATTTGCTCATTTTGTCAAAACTAAGATAAGAACCATCCCAAGGATTAATAAAACGTGTTTCTTTTCTACCTGAATTATGCGTTATTTCTGCTCGTACAATAAATTGTGTCGGAAAATTAACGGGATAAAGCGGTAAGTCTAATACTGAGGCTAAATACAATAAAATTGCCCCGAGCGAAACAGGCATACCACGATGACTACGTAAAATTTTATGTAATAGTAAATTATCCGTATAAAAATACTCTTCCGAATGACAATGAAAACCTTGTTCTTGATATAAAAAATACAAGAGTTGATCGATACGCTCATCATCATTCGTACCATTAACTTCATAACGTGCTTTTTTGACTAACGCTGAAACTAAGCCATAAATTTGTGGTTCGCTCACATCTGGATCAATTAAAGTTGCGAGTCGAATTAATTCTTTGTATAAAAACCGCTGAAGTTCGTTACGTTCTTTTTGTGAAAATTCAAATGATTTAATTATTTCGTCCATATTGCCCACGTTACTCTATCATTACCGCCATAATCTTGAGCGGTTTGAGGTGAATCCCATTTATTTTGCTTAAATAATTCTCTGACTTTTTCTGCTTGTTGCCAGCCATGTTCTAAAATCAAAGCACCATGATTAGTTAAATAAAGCGGTGCGTTTGTGATAATTTTTTGTAAATCTGCCATTCCATTTTGTGAGGCGACTAACGCAGATAAAGGCTCAAATCTTACATCCCCTTGCATCAAATTACTATCTTGTTCATCAATGTAGGGCGGATTACTTACAATGAGGTCAAAATAGTGATTTTGCAAGGCTTTAAACCAATCACTTTGTAAAAAAGTAACATTTTTAAACCCCAATTGTTGCTGATTCTGTTGAGCTAACTGTACAGCATCAAGAGATTTATCTACTCCAATAATATGAACTTGATTTTTTAATTCGCTGGCAAGTGCTAATGCAATCGCTCCTGTTCCAGTTCCTAAATCTAGGATTTGCAAATATTCTTTAGAATCTAACCGCTTGTAAACCAATTCTAAGGTAATTTCAACTAATCTTTCTGTATCAGGGCGAGGAATAAGAGTAGCTGGTGAAACTTTAAGTGGTAATGACCAAAACTCTCGCTCACCAAGGATATAAGCAATAGGTTCACCTTTAATTCGACGTTGCAAAAAATTTTCTAATTGTACTAATTCTATTTGAGTTAGCTCTGTTTCTGAAAAAGCAAAAATTGCAGATTTAGTCCGCTTTGTGACCGCTTGTAATAACACATTAGCATCTAGTTTCGCATTTAAGAAAGGATCTTGCTGAACATTATCACGTAATCGTTGTTCAGCAAGTGTTAACCATTGTTGGTAATTCATTACTTATAATTGTTCTGACAACGCAGCCAATTGATCCGCTTGGTATTCCGTGATAATTGGTTGAATTAATTCATCAATTTTTCCATTCATTACTTCATCTAAACGATAAATCGTCAAATTAATACGATGATCAGTCACTCGTCCTTGTGGGTAGTTATAAGTTCTAATTTTATCTGAACGATCCCCTGAACCTAATAAGTTACGGCGAGTATCCGCTTGCTCTTGTGCTTGCTTTTCTTGCTCTGCTTGTACAATACGAGATGCTAATACAGACATAGCCTTAGCTTTATTTTTATGTTGTGAACGCTCATCTTGACACTCAACGACAATACCTGTTGGAATATGGGTAATACGTACCGCTGAATCTGTAGTATTAACGTGCTGACCACCCGCCCCTGAAGAACGATAAGTATCAATACGTAAATCTGCAGGGTTAATTTCAGGTAATTCTGATTCAGGTAATTCTGGCATTACCGCTACAGTACAAGCAGAAGTATGAATACGCCCTTGAGATTCTGTTTTTGGTACACGCTGTACACGATGTCCACCCGATTCAAATTTAAGCTGACCATAAACACCTTCACCACTAATTTTAACGATAATCTCTTTATATCCGCCTTGCTCACTTTCACTTGCTGAAAGCTCTTCAATACGCCAACGTTTACTCTCTGCATAACGACTGTACATACGATAAAGATCGCCTGCAAAAATACCCGCTTCATCGCCACCTGTCCCTGCACGAATTTCAAGATAAGCGTTATATTCATCATTCGGATCTTTAGGTAATAATAGAATTTGCAATTGTTGTTCTAATTGATCAATCTCAGCTTTATTTTGTTCAATTTCTTCCTGAGCCATATCCTTCATATCCGGATCATCAAGCAATAATTGAGCCTCTTCAATATCGCTATTTAATTTATTCCAACGGGTAAATGTTCCTACCACTTCTTCTAATTGAGAGTATTCTTTGGAATAAGCTCGAAATTTGTCTTGATCATTGATAACTGAAGGATCGCCGAGTAATGCTTGTAATTCTTCGTAACGCTCACTTAAACTTTCTAACTTACTAATAATAGATGCTTTCATTGGTTTATATATAATTAAAGGTTGAAAATACGAATACCGCTATTGTAACGGAAAAGCTATATTATAGAAATGCAAAAAGCCTAGATAAGATCTAGGCTTATAATAAAACTAATTGATTAATTATTTCACTAAATCTTTTAGTGCCTTACCAGCAACAAATGCTGGCACATTAGCAGCTGGAATTTCAATTGCTTCATTTGTTTTTGGGTTACGACCTGTACGTGCTTTACGGTGGTTTACTTTAAAAGTACCGAAACCGATAAGTTGTACAGAATCACCTTTTTTTAGGCTACCTGAAATTGCTTCTAATGTTGCTTCTAATGCCGCTTTTGCGTCTTTTTTACTTAATTCTGCACTTGTTGCAATTGCATCGACTAACTCAGTTTTATTCATGGGTATTATCCTCTAAAGATTTTATTTATAAATGGCAGTACCTGCCTAAACTCTTATTTTGCTGTAATGCTGAGATAGCTTAATTCAAACTACGCTATTCTCAAAGCAAATAATGCAAAAATTGTTACATAAATCACGTTTAATGGTCAATATTTAATCCAATATTACTTATGCCACTCTCACGTAACTCATTTTTTAGAGAAAGAATAAGTTCTATATCTCTTTCTTCTACTTCATTAAGTAAACGATAAATTTGCCATTGAATATCTAATTCTTCTTCAATTTCACTAGATTCTTTCAATTCTTTTTCATCTAGTTCACGATTTAATTCTGTTTCTAAATAAGTTGCAACAGTACTTAATGAAAGCTGGCTTATTTTAATTGCCTGTTCTAATGTTTCCCCTGCAATAATCGCATGCAATAATTCAGAAAGCCCTACACAAGCATCTTCTGCAGGGAAAACACCATAAAAATCAAATTCATTTACATCTGGAATAATTTCTTCTAATTTTTCTAACTGATTTTCAAAATTAATTTTTGCGCCTTTAACAGTAAGAAACTCCCACACAAGATTCAAAATATTTTGAAAAACTTTTGCATGATCTACTCGCTCAGTCACTTCACAAAATAGCTGAAAATTAGGGTACATACGTTCACAGAGACACGCCATAAATGTAAGATGTTGCCAACTTTCAAATCGTTCCATCCTTTTATGAATTGGATTTCGCATAACTAATCCTCTTGATGATATTGCTTAGAATATTCATGAACAGTATCAACAAGTATTTTTGGACTCTCTTCAGGCACATCCTGATGTATACCATGCCCTAAATTGAAGATATGTCCAGTTCCTTGTCCAAAACTATCTAGAATGGATTGTACTTCTTGCTCAATTTTTTCTGGATTTGCATATAATACACTTGGATCCATATTACCTTGTAATGCAACTTTATGTCCTACCCGTGCTTTGGCATTAGCAATATCAACTGTCCAATCTAATCCTATTGCATTACAACCAGTATCAGCAATAGATTCTAACCATAATCCACCACCTTTAGTAAATAAGGTTACTGGTACTTTTCTCCCTTCATTTTCACGAATAAGGTTATCGACAATCTTATGCATATATGGCAATGAAAAATACTGATAATCTTTATGAGCAAGTACTCCACCCCAAGTATCAAAGATCATTACAGATTGAGCCCCAGCTTTGATTTGTGCATTCAAATAAAGAATAACGCTGTCCGCCAGTTTATCTAACAGGCTATGCAATAAATTTGGGTCCGTATAAAGCATTTTTTTGATTTTTGTGAATGCTTTACTGCTTCCCCCTTCAACCATGTAGGTGGCTAATGTCCAAGGGCTACCAGAAAAACCGATCAATGGTACTTCACCTTTTAATTCTCGACGAATCGTGCGTACCGCATTCATTACATACTGTAACTCACTTTCAGGATCAGGAATGGGTAAATTATCAATATCAGCTTTACGCTCAATTGGATTAGCAAATTTAGGACCTTCACCTGTCTCAAAACTTAGTCCAAGTCCCATTGCATCTGGAATTGTTAGGATATCAGAAAAAAGAATCGCAGCATCTAAAGCATAACGACGTAACGGTTGTAATGTTACTTCACAAGCTAAATCTGCATTACGACAAAGTGTCATAAAATCACCCGCTTCTGCACGTATTGCTTTATATTCTGGTAAATAACGCCCTGCTTGACGCATCATCCACACTGGTGTCATATCAACAGGTTCTCGTAATAGTGCCTTTAAATAGCGATCATTTTTTAAATCAGTCATAACTTTTTTCCATTTAAATAAAAGTGTCCCATAGAACAAATATGGGACGAATAATATCATAATTTAGTTTGATTTCACGCTAATCTTGGCCTGAATCATTTGACCTTGATTCAGAGATGTATGGATTCGTGCAGTTTCTGCACAAACCATGGTTTTATAACCGGTATCAGTCATATTACTCGTTTGCTTATGCCAAGGATTCCACACAACAACTTCTGTTGAATTAATATGTTGCACCTCAATTTGACGTTGGTAACCTTTATCTACAATAGTAGTGACTGCATTTTCAACGGAATACATTTCATCAACATTTTCTGCAATTAATCTTGGGGATGAAACAGATTCTTGTTGGTGTGTCAAATGATTGAACACAGTTGTTGGTAATCCATGTAATTCTACTTGGCTAATATCTGCAATATTAAAATAACTATGTAAGGCTGGATTTGCCTGTCCCGAACCTTGATGAGTCAATGTTAATGTACAAGTGTCTCCTAATTCCATTGCCATTTGAGCATCAAGCCCTTGTCCATTCTCAGATTTTAAATCAAATCGTAAGAACACTTTATCTTTTGTAATTTCATACTGATTGAATTCCCATAAGCGAATACGTGCAGTGCCGTGGAAAGGCTCGCCTAGACTACCAAACCAAGGATAACAAATTGGAACCCCACCTCGAATCGCACTACCTAATTTGAATGGTTCAATTTCACTCAACCAAAAAACATCTTGGTCAGTATGTTTTGGTTGCCAACTGAATAAATGAGCACCCTGAAGAGCGACCTTTGCTTTCACTTTTGGATGATTGATTTCTAGTACTGGAATCTCGTTATATTCGAATAAGCTTAATTCAGGTGTGATTTGTTGAATCTTTTTCATTTTGTACTCCTTAATCTACTATCAATAATTTATACAAGCGGTCAGATTATCGCACTATTTTGCAAAAATGAGGTAAAAAATAGGGATACCAATTGGCATCCCTCATTCAAATTAATTAGCTAAATATTGTTTTGCAACATTAATCG
>NZ_JARIDQ010000059.1 GCF_029256985.1 Otariodibacter sp.
GCAACATTTATCAGGCGAAACAATCTTGAACCGCTTGCTTAGTGAAGGTTGGACACTAAATCAAAAAGCCTTATCTGATGGACCAGCAAAAGTTCTCTCCCACCCCGATTATGTCGGCGAAATTGGCTTAATTATGCCTTATGAAAAGAATTTCTGTGCAAGTTGCAATCGCCTACGTGTTTCTGCTTTAGGCAAATTACATCTCTGTTTATTTGGCGAAGAAGGCATAAATATTCGTGATTTACTCCAATCAAATGAACAACAATTACAGCTTGAAACTCGTTTAAAATGTGCCTTACAAGGTAAACGTGAACATCATTATTTACATCTGGGCGACAGTGGTGTTCGTCAGCATCTTGCTAGTATTGGTGGATAACAAAATTATTAGATATTATTGAGATAAAAAATGACAACATTTACACATATCAATCAAAATGGCGAAGCCAATATGGTGGACGTTTCTGGCAAACAAGAAACAGTAAGAGAAGCTCGTGCAGAAGCTTTTGTTACAATGAATCCCGAAACATTACAAATGATCGTATCGGGCAATCATCATAAAGGCGACGTTTTCGCTACCGCCCGTATTGCAGGAATTCAAGCGGCAAAACGCACTTGGGATCTTATTCCTCTTTGCCATCCATTACTACTTTCAAAAGTTGAAGTACAACTAGAAGCATTGCTCGAAACAAATCAAGTCCGTATAGAATCTTTATGTAAATTAACTGGTAAAACAGGTGTAGAAATGGAAGCCTTAACAGCTGCGAGTGTTGCTGCCCTTACTATCTACGATATGTGCAAAGCAGTTCAAAAAGATATGGTTATTGGACCTGTCCGTCTATTAAGCAAAAGCGGTGGAAAATCTGGCGATTTTTCTGTTTAGCCTGTCATTTATTACAAAGTACAAGCGGTCAGTTTTTAGTGATTTTTTGCAAAATTTAACTATAAACTGACCGCTTATTTTTCTCTATGATTTGGATTAGAAAATATTATTTAAAGAAATCCCTATACCAAAACGTTGAATATTTTTATTGTAATCAATTAATGATTCCCCATATCCACCATAATATTGGGTATATAGGCGGATATATCGGGTGATAGGGTAACTGTAAGTGATCTCTGTTCCACCACGACCATATTTAGGATTAAAATGTCCTTTGACTTTGATTTGGTGTTTGTTATATCGATAACCAACGGTTAAATCAAAGTGGCCACGATATTTTGTAATATCTGGATTATCATCATCTTTTGATTTCTCAGGAATTCGCCACCAAGGCTTTAATTCAACAATCCAATTTCCTTTGCTAGCTAATGCTCTGGTGTAAAGTCTATTCCAACTGCGCGATTTATTTTCATCTTCACCCCGTCCATTAGACTCATGATTCCACCCTGTTTCAATATCATTTAGAGTCCAACCGAATGGTAACTGGTATTTTGTATCCCAAGCTAGAAATACTTGCGGTTCGTAATTACTTTCACGGAAGGGTGACGACTCACCTGAATTTGAGAACTGGAACCATGAGCGTTGTGTATAAGAAGCTGCTAATACAGAATTTTCACTCAAAATACCACGCCACAAAGGTAAAGCTAAACTAATTTGAAATTTAATTTCATCATGTTTAGCTCGATCTCTATTGTAATTAATATTTTTATTAAATACGCTTTCCATTAAGTAGTTCTGACCATATGCCATTAAACCAATAAAATCATCTGATCGCTTCGTTAAAAGCATTTGAGTCCTACTTTTATAAGGAAAATTATCAATAGGCGCATTAATATTCTCTTCAATAGCAAAACTCGGTAAACTTAGTGACAATATTGCTGGGATCATAGAAAAAGTAACAATTCGATTCACAATGTAACTCCAATATACAATTTGAACCTATTTAATCATTTTTCTATTATTTTTTCATCCTTTTTATTACCTAACTAAAATTTACACTTTATGATAAAATGCTTAATAATACTCACAATTTTTAGTTTTTATATTATGATCAAAGTACTTTTTTTTGCTCAAACTCGAGAATTAGTCGATACAGATAGCCTTGAGCTTGAAGCTAAATTTTCAACTGCGGAACAACTTCGTAAACATCTTTCTCAAAAAGGAAGAAAATGGGCGTTAGCCTTAGAATCAGGTAAATTATTGGTTGCTATCAATCAAACAATCTCTCCTCTTAGTGCTGAAATTAAAGATGGCGATGAAGTTGCATTTTTCCCACCCGTTACTGGAGGTTAAATGAGACAAGATCTTATCCAAGTTCAACAAGAAGAATTCGACCAAAATAAAATTTATCACTGGTTGAGTGAACTTCACTCTGTTGGTGCAACAACGATTTTTGTGGGAAAAGTGAGAGAAATGAATTTAGGGGATAATGTTTCTGGCTTATTTTTAGAGCATTACCCTGCAATGACTGAAAAAGCATTGCGTGACATTGTCACTGATGCAAGAGAGCGTTGGGATTTGCAACGTGTAGCAGTTATTCATCGTATCGGGCAATTAAATACTGGCGATGAAATTGTGCTTGTTGGAGTAAGCTCTGCTCACCGAGGTGATGCGTACCATGCTAATGAATTTATTATGGATTACCTCAAAACCAAAGCACCCTTCTGGAAAAGAGAAAAAACAACAGAAGGTGAGCGTTGGATTGAAGGTCGTGAAAGCGATCAACAAGCAGCAGAAAAATGGTAAAAATAAACATACTGGATTGCTAAATGAGTCTATTAATTGATTTACAAATTGTAACGGAAGATAGTAATAACTTGCCTTCTGAAACCCAATTTACACATTGGGTACAACAAGCTTTAAGCCAAGAGGCTCAAACTGATGACTTTCCTGATACCGAAATGACAATTCGAATCGTTGATGAAGCAGAAAGCCATGAGTTAAATCTTACTTATCGTGGTAAGGATAAACCGACTAACGTACTTTCTTTCCCTTTTGAAGTACCAGAAGGAATTGAACTTCCTTTACTTGGTGATTTAGTTATTTGCCGCCAAGTTGTAGAAAAGGAAGCAAAAGAGCAAGAAATCTCCCTTGAATCCCATTGGGCACATCTTGCCATTCATGGCACTCTGCATTTATTAGGCTACGATCATATTACTGATGACGAAGCAGAAGAAATGGAAAGTTTAGAAACCCAAATTATGCAATCATTGGGCTATGAAGATCCTTATATCTCTGAAAAATAGATGAGAACATTATCAATCATTACAGATTATAATTTTTCTATCACAGAAGCTTTTTCCGCCTCTGTGCCTTATTTATCTCATAGTACCCTTAGCGACTATCCACTAAATATTCCTTTTTCTAATGCAAAAACCTTACTCGGACAAGAGTTTCCTTTTGCATTCTATGATATGCGAGCAGAACAAAGAATCTGCTTACATTTAGAAGCCTTAGCGATTATTGCAGGTACGATTCAAGAAGATGGAACGCTCTATATTATTTGTCCGCAATGGAATAATTTAACAGCTACACCAGATATTGATTCTCTTCGTTGGAATAACAATCAATTAATTGCAACACCTTATTTTTATCACTATTTCCAAGATTTAGTTAAGTCATTTAATTTTGAAGTTCGGGTATCAAAATCTAACTTAAAACTTAACAGAAAAAGTGACAACGTCACGAAAAATAACAATGCACTCACTAAAGATCAACAAATTATTTATAATAACCTACCGCTTGATCCCGCTACAGTTCATCTTATTACTGCACCTCGTGGACGAGGGAAATCAACCCTTGCAGGAAAATTAGCACAATTTTTATCGACAAATCATCAAGTGATTATCACGGCTCGTAGCCGTTCCGTCTTACCTAATTTTTGGAAAAATATTCAAAGTGATAATATTCAATTTTTTGCTCCCGATAAACTGATTGAGTTAATTGAAACTCGTCAAATATCGCCACATCATTGGCTATTTATTGATGAGGCGGCAAGTTTACCAATACCAATGCTATTGAAACTTTGTCAGTATTTTGCAAAAGTTATCCTAACAACGACAACTCAAAATTATGAAGGAACAGGGCGAGGATTTTCGCTCAAACTACTCTCTCAACTCAATCAACCCCATAAACATTGGCAACTAACTGAACCTCTACGTTGGGGGAAAAACGATCCGCTAGAAAGCTTTATTAATCAATTATTGTTATTAGATGATGATCTTACTGTTGCTAATCGGATAGAGCTAAACAATCATAATACTTATGGCGAAAAATTACCTTTTTATGCGCTACTTGCTCAAGCTCATTACAAGACGACACCAACGGATCTACGCCGATTATTTGATGGTTCAGCTCAAGCATTTTATCAAATTAAAGAAAAAGAAAGGCTAATTGCTGGCTGTTGGTTGGTTAATGAGGGAGGCTTAGATCAAGAGCTTACGAAAGCAATCTGGCGAGGAGAACGAAGACCACAAGGTAATTTGGTTGCTCAATACCTATGCTTTCAAGCAAACTTACCCGATGCTTGCCTGCTTAATTCTGTTCGTATTTCTCGTATTGCAGTTGCTCCTATTTATCAAAATAAAGGCTATGGTAAGCGGTTAGTTCAACAAGTTATTTCACAAATCCCTGCTAATATTGATTTTAT
>NZ_JARIDQ010000062.1 GCF_029256985.1 Otariodibacter sp.
CTTTTTTATCATCCAGTGGAATGCTCTCGATTCTAACTGGATCTTTGCCTTCTTTGGTTAGGCGTTGGTTAATCATTTCCAACGCCCATTTGATAATGGTTAAGGTACGTAAACCTAAGAAGTCGAACTTAACTAAACCCGCATATTCCACATCATTTTTATCAAAATGAGTAACCGGATGTAGCCCTTCTGAATCGCAATAGATAGGTGAAAAATCAGTGATAGCCGTTGGTGCAATAACCACGCCTCCAGCGTGTTTACCCGCATTACGTGTGACACCCTCAAGCTTTCTTGCCATATCAATCAGCGCACGGACTTCTTCATCGGCATCATATATTTCTTGTAATTTTGGCTCGACATTAAAGGCTTTTTCTAGTGTCATACCCGGATCAGGTGGAATTAACTTAGAAATGCGATCCACAAAGTTGTAAGGATGTCCAAGCACGCGTCCTACATCTCGAATAACCGCTTTTGCTGCCATTGTTCCAAAGGTAATAATTTGTGAAACCGCTTGGCGACCATAAGTTTCTGACACGTGTTCAATCACTCGATCTCGACCATCCATACAGAAATCGACATCAAAATCGGGCATAGAAACACGTTCTGGATTAAGGAAACGCTCAAAAAGTAGATCCAATGCTAAAGGGTCTAAATCGGTAATTTTTAAAGCATAAGCGACTAAAGAACCCGCTCCCGAACCTCGTCCTGGGCCTACAGGAATATCGTTATCTTTTGACCATTGAATAAATTCCATCACGATCAAGAAGTAACCGGGGAAACCCATTTGGTTGATTACATCTAACTCAATTTGCAATCTTTCATCATAATCTGACCGCTTGATCTTACGTTCTTCTGGATCAGGAAAAAGAAATGCTAGACGTTCTTCTAAGCCATCTTGGGCTTTTTTAACTAAAAAGTCTTCAACGGAAAGGTCGCCAGTTGGGAAATTTGGTAGGAAATATTTACCTAATTGAATTGTAACATTACAACGTTGAGCAATTTGTACCGTATTCTCAATTGCTTGAGGTAAATCAGCAAAAAGCTGACACATTTCATCTTCGGAACGAAAATATTGCTGTGCTGAATATTTTTTAGGGCGTTTAGGATCGTCTAAGGTATAGCTATCGTGGATAGCAACTCGAATTTCGTGGGCGTCAAAATCATCTTTTTTTAAAAAGACGACATCGTTCACAGCAACCAACGGAATTGCAAATTGTTTTGCTAAACTGACCGCTTGTTGAATATAACGTTCTTCATCTACACGTCCTGTGCGACAGATGGAAAGATAATAATGATTAGGGAAATAAGTTTGGTAAAACTGTAAATTTTGCTCTGCTTCTTGCTGATTTTGTTTAAGTAAGGATTTGCCCACATCGCCATTTCTGCCACCCGAAAAGATAATGATGCCATCATTTAATTCCGCTAACCACTCTTTTTCTACGACAGGAAATTCATGATAACCCTGTTGATAGGCTTTAGAAATCAAAAGAGTGATATTATGATAACCCGTGTTATTTTTCGCTAATAGAGTAAGTTCATAAAAGTCATCACTTTCAGGTTCTGGACGAACAAGAATATCAACGCCCACAATTGGTTTAACGCCTGAATTGAGTGATTCACCATAGAATTTAACTAGACCACAAAAATTAGTAAAATCAGTGATTGCCATTGCGACCATATTATTGGCAACACAGGCTTTAACCAATGGTTTGACTTTAGCCAAACCATTAATCATTGAGAAATCACTATGAACTTTTAAGTGGACAAAACGAGGTTGAGTCATCGATTATTCCTAATCTCTTTTCTTGTTGAGTAGCCACCAAACGATGATTAAACAGAGGATACTTGGCAATAATGTTGCAATCTGTATTGGTAGCCAATTAATTACAAGACTTAAATTGCCAAATACGATATCTGATACATAGAAGACAAAACCAGCTAAAATCCCAATTACAATTTTCGCTCCCATCGTACTACTACGAAGTGGACCAAAAATAAATGAAATCGCTAATAACATCATCATTGCCATAGAGATTGGCTGGAAGATTTTACGCCAAAGGGTGATTTCATAGCGTTTCGCATCTTGCCCCGTTTCTTTTAAAAAACTGATATAATCAACTAATCCTGAAATAGAAAGAGATTCAGGTTTAAGTGAAACAATTCCTAATTTATTTGGTGTAATACTTGTTTTCCAATCTAATATATTTTCTTTTGATAATGTCACGTTATTAGGAGAGATCATCGATTTCTCAATATTTTTTAATTGCCATCCCTTATTATCCAAATATTCTGCACTACCTGCTTTTAAAATTGATTTAAGTTCTCTGTGATCAAATTGATAAATCAATATATTATTTAGATGGTTTTCATCGGTAATCTTCTGAATATAAATAAAATCGTTACCATCTTTTGCCCAAAAACCCTGTTGAGTGGCAAGCATTGAACCACCACTTTGTGCTACAGAACGCATATTACGAGCAAATTGCTCTGTTTGTGGCACACCCCATTCGCCGATAGCCATGGTAAAAATAACCAAAGGAATTGCTGTTTTCATTACCGCAAGTCCAATTTTAAAACGAGAAAACCCCGAGGATTGCATAACAATTAATTCACTACGACTAGCTAATGAGCCTAATCCCATTAGAGAACCTAATAGAGCAGCAATTGGGAAGAATGTTTCTACATCACGAGGAATAGTTAACACAGTATAGTAAGCAGCAAGAAAACCATCGTAAGTTCCTTTACCTACCGCACGAAACTCTTCTACAAATTTGATAATAGCACCCAATCCAACCAACAAAAATAAGGTGAGTAGAATGGCTGATAGAATTGTTTTTCCGATATAACGTTCTAATACATTCATATTATTTTGCTACCTTTTTTGATCTAAAGCGATAACGTAATGCAGAAAACCATTTGCTATCTAAACTATTGAGAAATACACCTAATAATAAAAAGCCGATAGATACAATAGGCATCAGTATACTTGGGTTTATTTTACCGGATCCCCCCGCTGATTTAAGTGAACTTTGTAGTAAGAAATAGATCAAATAAAGCAAGAGAGCAGGAAGCAATTTGGCAAAGCGCCCTTGTCTTGGATTTACATTACTCATTGGCACAGCTAATAATGCCATAAGTGGTACTGCTAAAATCAATGAAATTCGCCATTGTAATTCTGCTTTTGCTTCATCTGACTTATCATTGATTAAAGTTGTAAAATTCGCTCGTTGTACCAATTTTTCATCACTTTCGACTGTTTGATAGCCTAAATAGGCAGTGTAGGTATCAAAATTGGATATGCGAAAATCAGCAGTTTGAGGTGTACCTTCATAACGTGTACTATTACTTAAGTTTAATAACTGATCACCATTAGGTAATCCTGTTAAAGTAGCTGATTCTGCAACAACTACAGAAGGTCTATTTTTACGCTGTTGAGTTGGTTGAAAAACATAGATGTCATTAATTTGGTTATTTTCAATATTATCAATAAATAGTACATAGCCCCCCGCTGACATAAATTGTCCAGCTGAAAGAGCTGCAAATCTTGGATTGGCTTGTGCTTCTGCTAACATTTCACTCTGTTTATTAATTGCCCAAGGCGTAAGCCAAAATACGTTATAAACAGCAACAGCGGTGGTAAATACTGAAAGAAATAATGCTGCTTTTAAAAGTAAACTTTGCCCTATTCCACAAGCACGCATTACAGTTACCTCACTTTCTGCATAGAATCGTCCAAGTGTCAATAATAACGCAATGAATAGAGATAAGGGGAGCATAAGCTGTGCCATGGTCGGCATGCCTAACCCGAGTAAGCTAAGTACTAAGTCTGTCGGCACTTTACCACTTACAGCAGAGGTTAGTACTCGAACTAATTGTTGGAAGAAGAAAATTACCAATAATATAAATAAAATGGTAACTTGGCTCTTAAAAATCTCTTTGGTCAAATATCGGCTTAAAATCACAATATAGTTCTCATTTTAGTCAAATTAATACTTGCAATTTTTTATTTAGTGAGTAGCTTTATGCATCACGTTATTCTATTTGCAAGGTAAGCGGTTAGATTAGAGTAAAATTTTGCAAAAAGTTACCACTTATTTATTGTAAATGTGTAATCATACCTTTTTACACGGAAAAAATCACGGGAGTATTTATGGAATTTAGTGTTAATAATTTATCAACTGAAAAGCTAGAAACTGCTTGTTTAGTTGTAGGTATTCATGAATCGGCAACCTTAAGCCCAACCGCAGAAAAGTTAGATAAAGTGAGCGAGGGTTATCTTAGTTCACTACTCAAAAAAGGCGATTTAACAGGTAAAGTAGGACAAAGTTTAGTGCTACATAATGTACCCAATGTTGTTGCTGATCGAGTGCTATTAGTTGGTGTAGGTAAAAAAGACGAATTAACACAACGTCAATATAAACAAGTTATTCAAAAAATAGCTCAAGTACTTAATGATATTGGCGTAGAAAACGCAACGCTTAGTTTAGCACAATTAGAAGTAAGTAATCGTTCACGTTATTGGAATGTCCGTTTTGCTATTGAAACTATACAAGATAATGCTTACTCGTACGATGAATTTAAAAGTAAAAAATCAGATCCAGCTAAATTAACAAATATTGTATTTAACCTCGAAGAAAGTGCTGATTTATCAGAAGCAGAAAAAGCAGTTAAAGAAGCACAAGCTATTGCAAATGGGGTCTTAGCAGCTAAAAATGTAGCTAATTGCCCACCGAATGTTTGTAATCCAAAATATCTAGCAGACTTAGCTAAAAGTTTAGCTAAAGATTATGCTAAGGTTCAAACAACCGTTATTGATGAAAAAGAAATGGCAGGATTAGGCATGAATTCTTATTTAGCTGTTTCTCGTGGTTCAGCCAATGAAGCTTTTATGTCAGTTATCGAATATAAAAATAATCCTAATCCAGATGCAAAACCAATTGTATTAGTGGGTAAAGGATTAACCTTTGACTCTGGCGGTATCTCTATTAAACCATCAGCATCAATGGACGAGATGAAATATGATATGGGTGGTGCTGCCTCTGTTTATGGAACAATGAAAGCGATTGCAGAATTACAATTACCAATTAATGTTGTTGGTGTATTGGCGGGTTGTGAAAATATGCCTGATGGCGATGCTTATCGTCCGGGAGATATTTTAACCACTATGTCTGGTTTAACTGTTGAAGTGTTAAATACTGATGCAGAAGGGCGTTTAGTACTATGTGATGCTTTAACTTATGTTGAGCGTTTTGATCCTGAATTAGTGATCGATATTGCGACTTTAACGGGAGCTTGTGTGGTGGCATTAGGCGATGTGAATAGTGGATTATTCTCACAAAATGAAGAACTTGCTGCCGATCTTTTATCAGCAGCAAAACAAGCTGATGATAAAACATGGCGTTTACCAATGGATGAAGACTACCAAGAACAACTTAAATCTAATTTTGCCGATCTTGCGAACGTAGGTGGTCGAATGGGTGGTGCGATTACAGCTGGTATGTTCTTATCCAATTTCACTAAAAACTACACTTGGGCGCATTTAGATATTGCAGGCACAGCATGGAAATCTGGTGCAGCAAAAGGAGCAACAGGGCGTCCTGTACCATTATTAACTCAATTCTTAATTAATAAAGCTTATAATTAACAATAGGCAAGCGGTGAGTTAATCACAATTTTTTGTAAAAATATAATGAAATAAAAGGGCATGTTCAGTTAGAATGATGCCTTTTTATCATACTTTCCCCTGTGGAAAGTCCTGACTTGTTATCAGAAGAGAATTAAAATGTTGAATAATAAACCAGAACTGTTGTCACCAGCAGGTTCATTGAAGAATATGCGTTATGCCTTCGCATATGGAGCAGATGCGGTGTACGCTGGACAGCCTCGTTATAGTTTGCGTGTCCGTAATAATGAATTTAATCACGCTAATTTAAAAGTTGGAATTGATGAAGCTCATAGCTTAGGCAAAAAATTCTATGTGGTAGTAAACATTGCCCCACATAATTCAAAATTAAAAACCTTTATTAAAGACTTAGAACCCGTTGTTGCAATGCAACCGGATGCGTTAATTATGTCAGATCCGGGATTAATCATGTTAGTTCGTGAACATTTTCCAGATATGGCAATTCACCTTTCTGTGCAAGCCAATGCGGTAAACTGGGCAACAGTCAAATTTTGGAAACAAATGGGCTTAACTCGAGTAATTTTATCGAGAGAACTTTCTATTGATGAAATTACTGAAATTCGTAAACAAGTTCCTGATATGGAAATTGAGATTTTTGTACATGGTGCATTATGCATGGCGTACTCTGGGCGTTGTTTGCTTTCTGGCTACATCAATAAACGTGATCCAAACCAAGGCACTTGTACCAATGCTTGTCGGTGGGAATACAAAGTAGAAGAAGGAAAAATTGACGAAGTTGGGAATATTGTTTCTGCTAAAGTCGATCCTGAGCAACAAATTGAAATTAAGAATGTGGCTCCAACTCTAGGTGAAGGTCATACCACTGATAAAGTATTTTTATTGGCAGAAACTCAAAAACCTGATGAGCAAATGACTGCTTACGAAGATGAACATGGTACCTATATCATGAACTCTAAGGATCTTCGTGCAGTACAACATGTCGAAAAATTGACTCAAATTGGCGTACACTCTTTAAAAATCGAAGGGCGAACTAAATCGTTCTATTACTGTGCAAGAACTGCTCAAGTTTATCGAAAAGCAATTGATGATGCCGCAGAAGGTAAGCCTTTTGATGAATCACTAATGGATACCTTAGAATCATTAGCTCATCGTGGCTACACCGAAGGTTTCTTACGTCGCCATACACACGACGAATACCAAAATTACGATTACGGTTATTCAATCTCAGAGCGTCAGCAATTTGTTGGAGAATTTACAGGTAAACGTAATGAGCAAGGCATGGCGGAAGTTGCGGTTAAGAATAAATTCTTAGTTGGTGATGAAGTTGAAATGATGACACCAAAAGGGAATATCGTATTCAAAATTGAGAAGATGTTAAATCGTAAAAATGAATCTGTAGAGGCAGGTTTAGGTGATGGACATTTTGTCTTTTTAGATGTGCCAGAAGATATTACTTTAGACTATGCGCTATTGATGCGTAACTTAGTAGATACAAATACTCGCAATCCGCATAAATAAATTTTTGATCAATTATACAAAAATAGCTAAGGAAAAGATCCTTAGCTATTTTTCATTTAAAAAATATAAAATTACCAAGACTATTTCAATTGTGTTTCAATAACGCCTCCACCTAAGCATACTTCACCTTGGTAGAATACCGCAGATTGACCCGGAGTGACCGCTATTTGAGGTTCATCAAAAATAACTTCAATTGTTTTATCATCAATAGGATGTATTTCACAAGGAATATCCACTTGGCGATAACGTGTTTTTACGGTACAACGAAGATTTTCTCGAATAGGTTGGCGATCAACCCAATCTAGCTGACTTGCAATTAGCCCTTTCGATAGTAAGGCAGAGTTATCATGCCCTTGAGCAACGATAAGTACGTTATTGATCAAATCTTTTTCAACTACATACCACGCATTTTCACCCGCACCTTTAATGCCACCAATACCCAGACCTTTACGTTGTCCTAGTGTGTGGTACATTAATCCATCATGACGTCCAATAACTTGTCCATCTATTGTCTTAATATCGCCCGCTTGCGCAGGTAGATAACGAGCAAGAAAATCTTTGAATTTACGTTCACCAATAAAGCAAATACCGGTGGAGTCTTTTTTCTTAGCTGTTGCTAAGCCTAAATCTTCTGCTATTGCACGAACAATTGGTTTTTCTAATTCACCTACTGGAAATAGGCTTTGAGCAATCTGTGCTTGGCTTAAGGTATAAAGAAAATAGCTTTGGTCTTTATTACTATCCAACCCACGCAATAACTTTGGTTCTTGATCCAGTGGCGGTCGTCTTACATAGTGGCCTGTTGCAATAAAATCAGCTCCCAGATCTTCTGCTGCATACTCAAGAAAAGCTTTAAACTTTATTTCTTTATTACACAAAATATCAGGATTTGGTGTTCTTCCCGCCTTATATTCTTCAAGGAAATGTTCGAAAACATTATCCCAATATTCAGCAGCAAAATTAATTCTATGTAATTTAATGCCTAATTTATCACATACCGCTTGAGCATCGGCTAAATCAGCGGCTGCTGTACAGTAATCTGTATCATCATCTTCTTCCCAGTTTTTCATAAACAAACCTTCAACTTGATAGCCTTGTTGTTGAAGAATAAATGCTGATACAGAAGAATCTACACCACCAGACATACCACAAATTACTTTTTTTGTTGCATTTTCTGCCAGTTGTGTAGGTGTTAATTTAGGGAAATATTGTTCATAAGTTTTTGAATTCATGAGCTTCTCATTAAAAAGTTAATCACAAAAAAATTACTTAACCTCGTAGAAGTTAGGTTGATTTTTATTTGCAAAACGAGCAACTTCTTTAGGATCTGCTGTACCATCGTCTATTTTTGCCTGTAAATCGCTACAAGGTGTCTCACAATTACATACCTTTTCCATTCCTAAAGCAGTAATGCCACCACAACTCCCTGTTATCGTTTTGCCTTTAAATATAAATCCGATAGCCATTGCAAAAATGATGATCATGAAAAAACCAAAGGTAATTAATATAGTTTCCATGTTATTACTCCTAATATCTATTTTTGTTCGATTAATTTTTTGAACTTGCTAGACATTTCTGTTTTATAGCCTTGTTCTGTTTTAATAATTAAAAAGATCGCTAGTTTTTCTTTTTCTGCAATTTCTAACGCCTTTTGAGGACCTAACACAAATAGTCCTGTAGCTAACCCATCTGCCTTCATAGTATTGTCAGCAAAGACCGTTACAGAGGCTAAATTATGTGAGATTGGTCTTAGTATTTTCGGATCAATGATATGAGATAATCTGTTTCCATTTTCATCTTCAAAATAATTACGATAGTTTCCCGAAGTTGCCATACCTAAATTATGAAGTGGTACAATAATTTGGCTAGTAGTACCCTGAGCAAATTCTGGTTTTTCTATTGAAATTCTCCAATATTCGCCACTTAAATTTTTGCCTTTACCACGAATTTCTCCACCAATTTCGACCAAGTAATTCGCAACATTTAATTGTTCAAAATATTCACTTAATTTATCTACACCAAAGCCTTTAGCAATCGATGATAGATCAATATATACGTAAGGTTCTTTTTTGATTAGAAATGCTTGATTATTAGTATCTTTACTTATTTCAATATTATCAATTCCTACTGATTTTGCATATTCAGCAATTTGTTCTGCAGTAGGTTCTTTATTTAATCGTTTATCAGGGCCGAATCCCCATAAGTTAACAAGTCGTCCGATAGTGATATCTAATGCACCTTCAGTCACTTTATTTAATTTAATCCCTTCCTCAATTACTTTGGCAAAATCTTTAGAAATAGGAAATGGTTTATTAATATCTTTACTAGAATTAAATTGAGATATCACAGAATCTTTTTGGTAAGTTGACATTTGATCATTTACATCAACTAATAATGTATTAAGCTCTTCTTGAATTTTTTCAGGGGAGGGTAAATCCTTTATCTTACCATCATCAATATATTTGATATGGTAGGTCGTTCCCATTGTTTTTCCTTCTAAGGTGATTTGTTCAGGGGCTTTTTCACATGCACTAATAAATAAAGTTATCACCAGTGCGATAATCCCCATATAACGTGATTTAAGATTCACAGGTACTCCTAATTATAAAAGATTAAAATTGCAAATGAAAAGAAGTAATATTTCTTTTCATTTGCAACTTGTAATACCAAACGGTTAAATTTATAAATAATATTACAAATCTAACCGTTTATTTTCTACTAAGGTTGAGGTAAATTAACCACCAAAGTCATCAAATAAAATGTTTTCATCTTCAACACCAAGATCTTTTAGCATTTTAGTTACAGATGCATTCATAATTGGTGGACCACACATGTAATATTCACAATCTTCTGGTGCTTCATGATTTTTCAAATAGTTTTCATAAAGAACGTTATGAATGAAGCCTGTATATCCATCCCAATTATCATCAGGTTGAGGATCTGAAAGTGCAACATGCCATTCGAAGTTATCATTTTCTTCAGCAAGTTTATTAAAATCTTCTACATAGAACATTTCACGTACTGAACGTGCGCCATACCAGAATGATATTTTACGTTTAGATTTTAAGCGTTTTAATTGATCAAAGATATGTGAACGCATAGGAGCCATACCTGCACCACCACCGATAAATACCATTTCTGCATCGGTATCTTTTGCGAAGAATTCACCAAATGGACCTGAAATTGTTACCTTATCACCTGGTTTTAATGACCAAATATAAGATGACATTTGACCTGGAGGTACATCTGGGTTTCTTGGTGGCGGTGTTGCAATACGTACGTTAAGCATAATAATCCCTTTTTCTTCAGGATATGATGCCATTGAATATGCACGAGTGATGTGCTCATCAACTTTAGAAACGTAACGCCATAAATCAAATTTATCCCAATCTTCATGATATTTAGCTGGAATATCAAAGTCTTTATAGCTAACTGTATGAGGATCAGCTTCAATCTGAATATAACCACCAGCACGGAATGGAACTTCTTCGCCTTCAGGAATTTTTAACTTAAGTTCTTTAATAAAGGTCGCTTTGTTATCATTAGAGATAACAGTACATTCCCATTTTTTTACACCAAAGATTTCTTCAGGTAATTCAACATCCATGTTACCTTTTACGTTAACTTGACAAGCTAAGCGATAGCCTTCTTTTGCTTCGCGTTTAGTGATATGTGATAGCTCGGTTGGTAAAATTTCACCGCCACCACTTTTCACTTTAACTACACACTGACCACATGAACCACCGCCCCCACAAGCAGATGAAACGAAAATTCCTTGGCTTGCTAAAGCACCAAGTAATTTCCCCCCAGCTGGAAGTGTGATCGCTTTTTCAGGATCATCGTTGATTGAAATTGTGATATCACCAGAATCCACGAGTTTAGATTTAGCGAATAAAATCAATACCGCAAGTACTAATACAATGGCTGTAAATACCACAATACCGAAAATAAAATTATCCATTCGATATGCTCCTTATAACTGAATGCCTGAGAATGACATAAAGCCAAGTGCCATTAATCCCGCAGTAATAAAGGTAATGCCTAAACCACGTAAGCCAGCAGGAATATCAGAATATTTCATTTTTTCTGTTAAACCAGCTAATGCTACGATAGCTAACATCCATCCTGTTCCTGCCCCGATACCATAAACAACAGATTCAGTGAAGTTATATTCACGTTGTACCATGAATGAAACACCACCAAAGATCGCACAGTTTACAGTAATTAGCGGAAGGAAGATCCCTAATGCACTATAAAGCGCAGGGAAGAACTTATCTAAAATCATCTCTAATATTTGTACCAATGCAGCAATCACACCGATAAAAGTAATAAAGTTCAAGAAGCTAAGATCAACACCTTCAATTAATACACCATCTTTTAAAACATGAGTATATACTAATTGGTTTACGGGTACTGAAATGCCAAGTACGACGATAACTGCAATACCTAAACCAAACGCAGTTGAAACTTTCTTCGAAACAGCAAGGAATGTACACATCCCTAAGAAGAAAGAAAGTGCCATATTTTCAATAAATACAGATTTTACGAAGAGACTAATATAATGTTCCATTGACTATTTCTCCACCTGTGCTGGTTTCCAAGTTCTGATACCCCAGATAACGAAACCAATAATAAAGAATGCACTTGGTGCTAATAGGAATAAACCATTAGCCTGATACCAACCACCATCTTGAATAGTTTGGAAAATAGTAACGCCAAAAAGTTTGCCTGATCCGATTAATTCACGGAAGAAACCAACTACAAGTAGCATTGCACCATAACCTAAACCATTACCAATACCATCAACAAAGCTATCCAATGGTTTAGATTTCATTGCGAAGGCTTCTGCACGCCCCATTACGATACAGTTCGTAATGATCAAACCAACGAATACAGAAAGTTGTTTAGATAATCCATAAGCATAAGCTCGTAATATTTGGTCAACCAATATTACAAGTGATGCAATAATTGCCATTTGTACAATGATACGGATACTATTTGGAATATAGTTACGAAGACAAGAAATAAAGAAACTTGAAAATGCTGTAACTAAACTTACCGCTATTGCCATTACTATAGCTGTTTCCAACTTCGTTGTTACCGCTAAAGCAGAACAGATCCCAAGGATTTGTAATGCAATTGGGTTATTATCAACTACTGGAGAAAACAATAACTTTTTCAAATTTGAACCAGCCATTAGTTAGCCCCCATCTTTAATTTTTCTAAATATGGACCAAACCCATTGTTACTGAACCAATATTTAAAGGTTCCATCAACACCTTTTGATGTTAAAGTTGCACCAGATAATGCATCTATACCATGTTCTTTATCAGCTGAAGCACCTTTAGCAACAGTAATCGCTGATTCACCTTTTTCGTTACGTAATTTTTTACCTACGAAATTAGCTTGCCAACGTGGGTTCTCAATCTCTCCACCTAATCCTGGAGTTTCTCCTTCATCATAATAAGTAATACCTTTGATTGTATTACCATCAGGTGCAACAGAAACGAATCCATACATGACAGACCATAATCCAGTACCGTAGATAGGTAAAACAATTTGATTCACTTCTCCTTGTGCATTCTTGACTAGATAAACTTCAGCATATTTTGCACGAGTACGTAAACCAGCTTTATCATCTTCGGGTGAAATTTGGATACTTTGCTCAGGATCTTTTGCTGCTGCTTGAGCATCAAAGTTTGTGATTCCATCAACATATTCACCTGTTGCTAAATCAACAATTTTAGGTTCAATGCTACTACCAAAAATATCTTTAATTTCACTTGTTGTTGTACTTGGCTGTAATAAGCCTGCAACACTTAAAATATTTTTTTGTTTATCAAGTTGTTTCTGTTCTTCTTGAGCTGGTTTAAGTGATACTGATGCACCCGCTACGATAAGAGAACAAATTAAACTTAACAAAACAACGACGGTAAGTGTTCCGCCAATGCTATCTTTATTAAATTTAGCCATTGCGTGCCTTCCTACGTTTGATATTACCTTGAGCCACTAGGTAGTCAAAAATTGGAGCAAATAAGTTAGCGAATAAAATTGCCAACATCATGCCTTCTGGATAAGCTGGGTTTGCTACACGAATAATGACACACATTACCCCAATTAAAGCACCATATGCCCATTTACCTTTGTTAGTAAATGCTGCTGATACTGGATCTGTTGCCATAAAGAACATACCAAGAGCAAAACCACCTAGCACTAAATGCCAATACCAAGGCATGGAGAACATTGGGTTAGTTGTAGAACCAATCATATTGAATAATGTTGATGTGATAATCATACCAATCATCACACCTGCAATAATTCTCCATGAAGCAATACGTGCAAATACAATAATTGCTGCACCAATGATGAGTGCTAGAGTTGAAACTTCTCCAATTGAACCTGGAATATTTCCAAGGAATGCATCCATCCAAGAAATACTTTGGCCACTTACCACATGTTTAAGCGCTTCTTGTCCACCTGATGCCCATTGTGATAGTGCTGTTGCACCAGAGAATCCATCAGCAGCAGTCCAGACTAAGTCTCCTGAAATTTGGGCTGGATAAGCAAAGAATAAGAATGCACGTCCTGCTAAAGCGGGGTTCATAAAGTTTTTACCTACACCACCAAATACTTCTTTTGCAACAACTACACCAAATGTAGTTGCTAAGGCTGCTTGCCATAATGGTAAAGTTGGCGGAACTATTAATGCAAGTAAGATAGATGTTACGAAGAAACCTTCATTTACTTCGTGTTTACGAACCATCGCAAATAAAACTTCCCAGAAACCACCTACGATAAATACTATTAGGTAAATTGGTAAGAAGAATATTGCACCTAAAAGTATTTTAGAACCCACTCCAGCATCTTGAGATAGGATTCCAAATACATTAGCTAATGCATAATGCCAATTATGAGAGATATTACCCGCCACATTTTGAGCAAATACGTCAGCTGAGGCAAATTGACCTAATGCTTGAAATGATTGTCCTCCAACGTTATACATCCCGTAGAACATCGCAGGAAATAATGCCAACCATACCAATACCATCATACGTTTAGAGTCCAACGCATCACGAATATGAGAGGCTTTTTGCGTTACTGATCCAGGTGTGTATAAAAATGTAGCAGTGGCTTCAAATAAAGCATACCACTTTTCGTATTTTCCACCGGGTAAAAACGCTGGTTCGATTTTCTCTATAAGATTCTTTAAACCCATTTTTAACCTTCCTTCTCGATCTTCTCTAAAGCTTGACGCAATAGAGGACCATACTCATTTTTGCCTGGGCAAACAAAAGTACATAGTGCTAAATCTTCTTCATCTAATTCTAGACAACCTAGTGCTTGAGCAGAATCAGTATCTCCAGATGCTAAATCACGTAATAATAATGTTGGAATAATGTCTAGAGGCATTACTCTTTCATAAGCACCAATTGGAACCATTGCACGATGACCTCCGTTCACTGCTGAGGTAAAGTTAAATAATTTTTTCCCAAAGTGACCAAGTACAGTACGAGAAATTGAGAATTTATCAGTACCAGGCATAATCCAACCTAAGAACTCTTTTTCTTTACCTTCTGCAATCACAGAAACTTGTAAAGCATAGCGGCCTAAATAATCATGAGGTCCAGATGCTTTTGCTCCACTTAATACAGAACCTGAAATTACTCGGTTTTCACCTTCTTTTAACTCATTCGTTGTTAATTGAGATAAATTAGCCCCAATGACTGTGCGTATTAAGCGAGGTTTTTTGACTTGAGGACCAGCTAGTGAAATAACCCTATTAGTGAACAATTCACCTGTTGTGAATAATTTACCAATTGCAATTACATCCTGATAGTTTAAATACCATACTTGCTTATTGATACTTACTGGATCAATAAAATGGATATGTGTACCACTTAGTCCTGCTGGATGAGGACCTTCAAATACCGCTACTTTTATATTTTTTAGCTCTACATTTGGTGTTGACCCATTAGGAGCTTGACATAAATGAATAGTTTTTTTGTCATTGAATAAGCGACTTAGAACAGTTAATCCATTGGCAAAATCTTGTCTATGATCGTTTAGTACAACTTCTGGATCTGCAGATAATGGATTTGTATCCATTGCATTTACAAAAATTGAGGAAGGATCTGCATCTAATCTAGGTATTTTACTGAATGGGCGAGTACGAAATACAGTCCATAAGCCAGAATCTACTAAGTTTTGCTTAACTTGCTCGCTAGTTAGAGTAGCAAGTATAGTCGAATCATAACGACTAAAAGTAACTTGCTCATCACCTTCAACTTTAATTACGACAGACTGAAGAACACGTTTTTCACCACGATTAATCGCAGTGATAGTGCCACTTGCAGGTGCAGTAAAGACAACGCCCGGGTTCTTTTTATCTTCAAAAAGTACCTGGCCTTTTTTTACTACATCACCTTCACGAATTTTCATTGAAGGACGCATACCCACATATTCTTCACCAAGCACAGCAACTTCACTAACGGTATTGCCGTCACGGATTACTTGCTCAGGTTTTCCCGCAATAGGGACATCTAAGCCTTGTTTAATTGTAATCATATTGTTTGCACTACTTTATTGTTGGGTTAAAAATTATAATTGCAGATAGTCTGCAATCGCTTTTATTGAGTCATAGTCAAAATAAAAAAATAGACGTTAGTTCCCTTCATATTTTTTAATGACTACATTAAGTTCTCAAATCGGATTTTATCTCAAAATCGAAATATAAAATGAACACACCATTCTACCTGAAAACAAGGGATGAATTCCAGTTTTACTACACTTTTTTAACATTTACATAGTAAAATTTGAACTGAATCAATATTCCTTACTGTATTAGAGTGTCTCCAAAAGCAGATGGTATATTTAATAAGTTTAACCAATAGCAAAAATTGTATAATATTTGATACTAGTCAAAAAAATAGGATCGCTGTACAATACCAAGTAATTTAATCAAGTATAGGTGGATTTTTTATGAATATTTCTATTTCAGAGGCAGCTCAAAGTCACTTTCGTAAACTACTCGATCAACAGGAAGAAGGAACCAATATTCGAATTTTTGTTGTGAATCCGGGTACTGCAGGTGCAGAATGTGGAGTGTCTTATTGTCCCCCTAATGCTGTTGAAGAAAGTGATACAGAGTTAAAACTTTCTCAATTCTCGGCATTTATTGATGAAATTAGTTTACCTTTTTTAGAGGATGCTGAAATTGATTATGTTACTGATGCAATGGGAGCTCAACTTACGATGAAAGCACCTAATGCTAAAATGAAAAAAGTAGCTGATGATGCGCCTTTTATTGAACGTTTGGATTATGTAATCCAAACCCAAGTCAATCCACAATTAGCTAATCACGGTGGACGAGTAACCTTAATTGATGTAACAGAAGATAAATTAGCTATTTTACAATTTGGTGGTGGATGCAATGGTTGTTCAATGGTTGATGTTACGTTGAAAGAAGGGATTGAAAAACAGCTATTAGCGATGTTCCCAGAAGAATTAGTCGGTGTTAAAGACGTAACCGAACATCAAGCAGGTGAGCATTCCTACTACTAATTTAATATTCAAGTACGATTCAAGCGGTAAGATTTTAGTAAAATTTTACCGCTTTTTTCTATCTATAAATGTTATAGATTTTAGCCTTACATAAGGCGTTGCTGCCTAAATTGAACAGCAAGCTGTTTGAGATAAGGTTCCATGTGGGAAAGAGCGGAGTAGTAGGCTTCGCATAATTGGTTGTGTGGTTTACCAAAACCTTGAACAGTGCGATGTTTAGGACATCCACCATTACAAGCAAAGCGAAATTTGCATTGTTGGCAACGTTGGGAAATATTAGCTTTTGCTAAGCCAAATTTTGCTTGGAAATTAGAGTTGGTGATATCAACTAATGGGGTTTCAACTAAATTACCGATATTGTAAGTTGGATAAACATAATGGTCGCAACTGTAAATATCACCATTTTGCTCAATAACGAGTTGATCACCACAGGTTTTACGGAAGATGCATAAACTAGGTTGAAATCCAAGAAAAGCCATAAACCATTGTTCTATAAACTGCACGTTGATTCGCCCAATATCGGTTTTGTACCACTCATCGAAAATATCAATCAGCATTTGTCCATAATCTTTTGCTTCTGCCTGTTGATTATAATCTCCCATCAGCGGAATAAATTGTAGATGAGTTGAACCTATTTCTTTTAAAAAATGGTAAATACGTTTGCCTGCATGGACATTCTTTTTGTGTACTACCGTTAAAGTATTAAACTCTACACCAAAAGTGAGCAAATTTTCTAATGCATTCATTACTTGGTGGAAAGTTCCTTTTTGTGATTTAGTAACACGATAAGCGTCGTGTAAATCTTCTGGACCATCAATAGATAGCCCAACTAAAAAATTATTTTCTTTTAGAAATTTGCACCAATTATGATTGAGTAGTACACCATTTGTTTGAAGGGAATTATAAATGCGTTTGCCATTTGCATATTTTTGTTGCAATTCGACCGCTTTCTGATAGAAATCAAGACCAGCAAGGGTTGGTTCGCCCCCTTGCCATAGAAATGTAATTTCTCTTTGTGGTGCTGATTGAATATAGCTTTGAATATACTTTTCTAATACTTCATCACTCATTCTGATTTGTTCAGAATGAGGCTTTTCCAAATAGAAACAATATTTGCAATCTAAATTACAAATAGAGCCAGTAGGCTTTGCCAAAATATTAAAAGCATGATTCATTGGACTATCCTTGTTTTATCAATCAGACAGGTTGATGATAGAGAAAAATAGCAATTTTTAGTATGACGACGATCATAATAGTCTGAAAGGTTTATTTTGAGTAGGGCGAGAAGAAAGAAAACTCAAAATAAAACGGTAAGATTTTATGAGGATCTTACCGCTTGTGATTCTACTTGAGTCAGAGAATATAAAAGTGAGATTCATTGCTGAATTGATGTCAAAAAAGCAACAAATGCTTGTTTTTGTTTGTCTGATAAATTATACCAATACTGATCTATTTCCTTAACTTCAAATCCTTCAGGGCTAACACAATCCATAAAAAACCACCCAATAGGTGTTTTTAAATATGTTGCAATACTTACCAAGTGAGCTGAGTTAATTTTATTTTGTCCACGTTCATAACGAGACAATTGCTGTTGAGAGATATTTAATAGCTCTGATAAAGTTTCAGTGGTATAACCATATTCTTTTCTCTTCATTTGAATTCTTTTACCAACTAATTTATCCACTATTTCTGGTGCTAATTGTGCCATCTATCTAAATCTTCTAAAAATACTCATCTTTAGCTATTTTTTAGTATTTCTACTCTTGAATGAATATCTATAACTGTTTAAAATTGCATATAAAACCCATTTATAGCCTTTTATTGAATATTTTCATACAGTAGATAACCTTAAGGAGAATACTATGGCTTATCGGCACGATCCTGATCTTGAATTTTTAGAGAAATGTAATTCAGAAGATTTAGGCGATTTGGTTTATTGTTTAACCCATGATCCCAAAGATAATAAATTGAGGTACACAGAATCTTTAACAGATCATAATTTATATAAACAGTACTACCCGGATCATCAAAAATATTGGCAAGTTATTGCTGAAGAGATTCAAAGATTTGGTGCAAATACGCTAACTACAGTACTTTTTAGAAGAGGACACGGTGTTCTATACAAAGAAATTTTGATTGATGTTTGTAAAAAATTTAAAGTAAATTTCAATCCATATTCATCAACCGAAAAAATAGAAAGTGAGTTATTATCTAAAGTAGTGATAGATGCTTTAGAAAAAATGAATTCTGAAGAAATAAATGCTATTGCTAAAGAAATAGGCATAAATACAAGTGATTTAACTCAAAAAGCAACCTCTACAGCTATATTAGTTGCTTTTAAGAAAGGTGGATTTCGTTCCTATATTATATTAAGAAGAATAATTAATACACTCTGGAAGTTTCTTTTTGGTAAAGGCTTGCCTCCGGTTATCAATGCTACAATTGGAAAAGTTGTCAAAAAAGCCATTCCAATTCTTTGGATTGCCGATGGAATTTGGACTGTTATCGAAGTATCTAATCCAGCAACGAGAGTAACGATTCCTGCCGTACTCCAGATTGCCGTATTAAGATGGCAATATAATAATCCTGAACAAAATATTGAATAACATAATGGGCGGTAAACGCCCATTATTCCCATTAGTATTTTACTTCATGTCCATAGCCTTCAAGGATCGTTTTGATATGCTCTAACGATTCTTTGGTTGGGGGTAGAACATCTTCTAATTCATATTTATAGCCAAGAGTTTCCCATTTATGCGCACCTAATCGGTGGTAAGGAAGTAATTCAACTTTCTCAATATTTTTCATCCCTTCGATAAATTTGCCAAGGCGATGAACTGAATCATCATCATCCGTATAACCCGGTACGACAACATAACGAATCCACGTCAGTTGATTACGTTTTTCTAGATATTTTGCAAAGTCTAGCGTACGTTTATTTGATACACCGATTAAGTTTTGGTGAATTTCATCATTGAGTTCTTTTAGATCAAGCATTACGAGATCGGTATTATCCAATAATTCATCAATAGTTTGATCGTAATGGCGAACAAAACCATTAGTATCTAAACAAGTATTGATCCCTTCAGCTTTACATGCCTTAAACCAATCTTTAACAAATTCAGCTTGTAGAATCGCTTCGCCACCAGAAGCAGTAACACCGCCACCCGTTGCTCGCATAAAGTGCTTATAAGTTACTACTTCTTTCATCAAATCTTCTACAGAAATTTCTTTTCCGCCATGCAGATCCCATGTATCACGGTTATGACAATATTTACACCGCATTAAGCAACCCTGTAAAAACAGGATAAAGCGGATCCCTGGACCATCTACAGTTCCACAAGATTCATAAGAGTGGTAACGAGCTACTGACATTATTTTTCCTTAAAATTGTAAAATTTGAGAGTGATCAGACCGCTTGTAAGCGGTCAGTTTTAGAGTACATTTTGCCAAACATTTTGCGGTAATAAATACACACCATTATCGACTTTTTCACCTTCTCCAACAATATGTCCGATACCGCTTGCCATAACCGCTAAGGTAACATCAAAGGCATTAAGACTATCACCATAACCTGCGGTTAGATTAAACATTGAGCCGTTAGCTAATAAATAAATAATTTTATTATTGCCTTCATCAAGATGATATGCCTTAATGTAAGGCATTGGCTCTTTCATTTTGTGAGTTTCTAAGAAATCGACATCAATTTCTTTGGCAACGTGACCTACATTCAAAATGAATACACCTGATTTAGTTTGTTGTAATAAATTACCTGAAAGGACATTTTTAGCTCCTGTTGCCGTGGCAATAACATCAGCAATTTTTACTGCTTCAGTTAATGGCATCACTTGCCAGCCATCATATTGTGCTTGTAAAGCTCGAGCTTTATCCATTTCTGCTACAATTACTTTTCCGCCATAAGCTTTTGCTGCTGCGGCAACACCTTGTCCAACTAAGCCATACCCAATAACGACAACGCTTTTTTCGTGAAGGGTTAAATGTGTCGTTTCAAAAAAAGTATGCCAGGCAGTTAAACCAACCATGTGACGATTATGTAAGCCTTCTTTTACGGGTAAATCATCCCAGTTAAAAATAGGATAGTTAGGGGTTAAACCATTTAAGCGATTAATGCCTGAACCTGTCGCCTCTAGCCCTGCTTTTACGTTAGTTTTGATATTTTCACTGTGAATAAGTGCGGTAATATCTGCTCCCATTTCACATAGGTGAGTTGGATTCCAAGTGATAACCTCTCTAAAACTTTCCTGCCAGTCAGTATATTCCATGTTTCGCCATGCTTTTGCTTCTGCCCCTTGGTTCATTAAATAAGCGACAACATCATCTTGTACTGTGGTTGGATTACAGGTAGTTAAAAAGACCTTTGCTCCTTTATCAAGTAATCCTTTGACAAGTGGTGCCATTTTTAGATCAAGATGCATATTGCAAGCTAATCGCACGTGGGAAAGATCCGGCAATGCTTCTATTGCTGCACGGGTTCTTGTCATATGTAAGGTTGCCCATTTAAGCTCGGCTGAAAAATTATCGTACATAATCGCTCCACTTTTTATTTAGTAATTTCGTTAATTACATAAAAAATTATACCGCTTGCCCAAAGACAAGCGGTAGGTTTTATTGAAATTTTTACAAATTTCTTGATTTAGTTAGTAAACGAATTACATTGTTTTTGTAAAAGTACGAGTAATAACGTCTTGTTGTTGCTCTTTTGTTAAAGAGTTAAAGCGTACTGCATAACCAGACACACGAATTGTTAATTGTGGATATTTTTCTGGGTTTTCCATTGCATCCAATAACATTTCACGGTTCATTACGTTTACATTTAAGTGTTGTCCACCTTCTACTGTAGCTTCGTGATGGAAGTAACCATCCATTAAGCCCGCTAAATTACGTTTTTGTGAATCCGTATCTTTACCTAACGCATTTGGTACAATAGAGAAGGTATAAGAGATACCATCTTTTGCAAAGGCAAATGGTAATTTAGCAACAGATGTTAATGATGCTACAGCACCTTTTTGGTCACGTCCATGCATTGGGTTTGCACCCGGTCCGAATGGTGCGCCTGCACGACGTCCATCTGGTGTATTACCTGTTTTCTTACCATATACTACGTTAGAAGTGATTGTAAGTACTGATTGTGTAGGAACCGCATTACGATAAGTATGGTGTTTTTGAATTTTCTTCATAAAACGTTCAACTAAGTCGCATGCAATTTCATCAACACGGTCATCATTATTACCAAATTGAGGATATTCACCTTCAATTTCGAAATCAAGGGCCACATTTGATGCCACTACATTACCATTTTTGTCCTTAATATCACCACGGATTGGTTTAACTTTTGCATATTTGATTGCTGCAAGTGAGTCAGCTGCAACTGAAAGTCCTGCAATACCACAGGCCATTGTGCGATATACGTCACGATCGTGTAATGCCATCAATGCAGCTTCGTATGCATATTTATCATGCATAAAATGGATAATATTTAATGCTGTCACATATTGTGTTGCTAACCAATCCATGAATGAATCCATACGAGCCATAACTTTATCAAAGTCTAACACTTCGTCTAAAATTGGTTCAGATTTAGGCCCAACTTGCATACCTGATTTTTCATCGATACCGCCATTAATTGCGTATAACATAGTTTTCGCTAAGTTTGCACGAGCACCGAAGAATTGCATTTGTTTACCTACAACCATTGGGCTTACACAACAAGCAATTGCGTAGTCATCACTATTGAAATCTGGACGCATTAAATCGTCATTTTCATATTGCACTGAAGAGGTATCAATAGATACTTTCGCACAGAAACGTTTGAAGTTTTCAGGTAAGCTTTCAGACCAAAGAATTGTTAGGTTTGGTTCAGGTGACGGACCCATTGTATATAGAGTATGTAATATACGGAAACTATTTTTAGTTACCAATGTACGACCATCAACACCCATACCACCAATAGTTTCTGTTGCCCACATCGGGTCGCCTGAGAATAATTGATCGTACTCTGGTGTACGCAAGAAACGAACCATACGAAGTTTCATTACTAAGTGGTCAATTAATTCTTGTGCTTCTTGTTCTGTGATTTTTCCTGCTTTTAAGTCACGCTCAATATAAATATCTAAGAATGTTGAAATACGACCGAAAGACATTGCCGCACCATTTTGTGATTTAACAGCTGCTAAGTAAGCAAAATACGTCCATTGTACTGCTTCTTGCGCATTAGTTGCTGGGTTAGAAATATCGTAACCGTAAGATGCAGCCATTTCTTTAATTTGGTCTAATGCACGGTGTTGATCAGCAATTTCTTCACGTAATTGAATAGTTGCTTGGATATCTTCACCATTTTCTAATTTCTTTTGTAAAGAAGTAAATTGATTAAATTTATCTTTCATTAAGAAATCTACACCATAAAGTGCCATACGACGATAGTCACCGATAATACGACCACGACCATAAGCATCTGGTAAACCTGTGATTACACCTGATTTACGACAACGTAAAATATCTGGAGTATAAACATCAAATACACCTTGGTTATGAGTTTTACGATATTCTGTGAAGATTTTTTCTACTTCTGGATTTAGCTCACGATGATAAACTTCACAAGAACCTTTAACCATTCTAATCCCACCAAATGGCATAATTGCACGTTTTAATGGTGCATCTGTTTGAAGTCCAACAATTTTTTCTAAATCTTTATTAATATAACCTGGAGCATGTGAAGTAATTGTTGATGGAGTATCTGTATCAATATCATACGGTTCGTGGGTTTTATTTTCCACTTTAATTTTTTCCATCACATCATCCCACAATGTTTTTGTTGCAGATGTTGCATCAACTAAAAATGATTCGTCACCTTCATAAGGTGTATAGTTTTTTTGAATAAAATCACGTACGTTTACTTCTGTTTGCCACTCACCTGGGGTAAAACCTTCCCACGCTTTCATTTGAGCTTCTGTTAGTTGAGTCATTGTAAATCCTCGTTAGTTAATAAGTAAAACTACATTACAAGCGGTTGAATAACTGCAAAACTTTGTAATAATCTTACCGCTTATAAAATTTTTTATTAGTGCTTTCTTAAATGCAAGAACCACTGCACCAAACCAATAAAGAACGCACCCCCAATAATGTTGCCTATAGTTACTGGAATTAAATTTTTTACAACAAAATTTGCAATGGTTAGATCTGCATATTGTGCCGGATCAATACCAATAGCTGTCCAGAACTCAGGACTTGCACCAGAATGGATTAAAATTCCCATTGGTATCATAAACATATTTGCTACGCAGTGTTCAAAACCTGATGCAACAAACATCGCAATTGGTAAAATCATGATAAAGGTTTTATCTGTTAAGCTTTTACCAGCGTACGCCATCCATACTGCGATGCAAACCATTAAATTACAGAAAATACCTAAACTGAATGCTTCAATCCAAGTGTGATGTATCTTATGTTGGGCTGTTTGTAAAATAATCAACCCCCATTTTCCACTAGCAGTCATAATTTGACCACTTAGCCAGACTAATACAACGATAAAAATAGCCCCGACAAAGTTACCACCATAAACGACTAACCAGTTTCTTAACATTTGGAATAAAGTAATTCTTTTGCTTGCTTTTGCTACAGCTGTCATGGTTGATGAAGTAAATAACTCTGCTCCAAATACCACACACATAATAATACCAAGAGAGAATACGGTTCCACCAATTAGTTTCGCTACGCCCCAAGGCAGCGTTTCTGTACCTACTTGAGTGGTTGCATAAAAGACAAAAGCAATTGAGATATAAGCACCTGCAGTAATAGCAGAGATGAAGGAGTAAAATTGTTTTTTAGTGGCTTTATATACAGCACCATCTTCAGCAATCTTTGCCATTTCTGCTGGTGAAAACATTGGTTATCCTTAAACTAAAATTTCAAAATTTATAAGATTTGTTGATAATTATAGTCTTGTTCGCTCTTTACTTAAATAAATTTCATTAATAAAATAAATAAAGTAGAATGGTTTGTTGATCTATATCAAATTTAAGTATTTTTACTTGGTAAACATTGTAATGTATGATTATCTGGTTTCATTCTTAGCCTTATCTTTTACATCAGAAAACCAGCTATTGCTGATGTTTTTGAGTGCATTTTTTAGTGCAACTATTTTGCCGGGAAATTCAGAAATTATTTTCAGTATTTTTGCTTCTCAATCTGTAATATTAGAGGATAATTCATCTTTTATCGGAAGCTTGTTATTTTGGGCAACGCTAGGAAATACCTTGGGGAGTATGACAACTTATTTTGTTGCGTACTTGATTCCGCCGTTGAAGTTTGCTTCGTCACAGAATTCATCTATACAGAAAGCTTTAGGTTATAGTAAAAAATATGGAGTATGGGTATTATTATTTAGTTGGCTTCCAATTTTTGGCGATATTTTTTGTGGATTAGCAGGTTGGTTGCGGTTTAATGCGTTACAAAGCTTGATACTTATTGGCGTGGCTAAAGGATGTCGATATGGGATCTTGCTTTGGGGTGTTTATACTTTTACTTTCTGAGATTAGAATGGTAGTTTAAACAATCTTTATACGATAAACAAAAAGGAAAGAATAATGACAAAAAAACTTCCAACAATTTTATCTGTTTCTACTATTGCAAAAACACGTCTTTTTGAAGTACAAGCTGTTGATTTACGTTTTTCTAACGGTGAAGAAAGAACTTATGAGCGAATGACTCCACAACGTCGATCATCAGTGATGATTGTTCCTATTCATAACGACCAACTTGTAATGATTAAAGAGTATGCGGTTGGATCAGAACGTTATGAGCTAACCTTTCCCAAAGGATTAGTTGATAAAGGAGAAGAGCCAATTATCAGTGCTAATCGTGAATTACAAGAAGAGGTGGGTTTTGGTGCAAATCAAATGGAATTTTTACGTAGCTTGTATAGCGGACCAAGTCATGGATACGGGCTAATGCACGTGTTTATTGCACAAGATCTTTATCCTTCAAAATTAGAAGGAGATGAGCCAGAGCCATTAGATGTTGTATATTACCCATTATCTGCCATAGATGATTTATTAGCATCCTCAGATTTTGGGGAATCAAGGAATTTATCTGCTTTATTTTTACTTAGAGAATATCTCAATGCAAAAAAATCCTAAATTGGTCTTATTGATTTTTCCTCTACTAACACAAATTATTCTATCACTTTTTCTACCTTTTTTCGGTGGCATCAATGTTGAAGGCTTAAGAGATGTATTTGTGTTAGCCACGATTCCTACATTTTTATTTGCAATTGTGTGCGTAGTACAAAAGTACCACCAACGCAATTTAATCCAAATAGCCTTTTTTTCTGGTATTGTGATGTTTTTATATTCTATTATCACTATTTCAGTATATGCAGATGAAGCTATTTCAGGATGGGAGAACTCATTGGCAATTGTTTTATATGCTTTAATGTTTGCATTACCTAGTAGTGTTTATGCATTGATAATATTACGTTTATTTTTACCTAAAAAGTAGATTCGTTACTTTTTCTTTAATCTATTTGGCGGTATGATATTCTCGATAATCTCACTGATAACAAGGATGGTAAATTATGCTTAAGCTCGATCAACAACTAGTAGAAAATGTGTTGAAAATTGCTTACCAAGCGGGTGAGCATATAAAATACTTTTATAATAATTCAGTGGGAATCTACATTAAAGCAGATAATACACCTGTTACCGATGCTGATATTTTTGTTAGTAAATTTGTGACTCAAGCGTTGCAAGAATTAACACCGGATATTCCTGTATTATCTGAAGAATGTTGCAAAATCCCTCTATCAGAAAGAGAGCATTGGGAAGAGTATTGGATTATTGACCCTTTAGATGGTACTCAGCAATTTATCAATCGTACCGGTCAATTTTCCGTTGTTATTGCACTAGTCAAAAAAAATATTCCTGTCCTCGGTATTATTCATGCTCCAATTTTTGATAAAACCTACTATGCTTATGAGCAACATGGTGCTTTTCTTATTGAAGGTGGGCGAACAGTACGTTTATCTAATCATAACAAATTGTTATCTCAAACTAACCGCTTGCAAGTAACTATCGGAGCTTTAACATGTCCTCAAATAGAAAAAGCAGTAAGACCTCCTTATAATGTTGAATTCATAAAATGTGGCTCAAGTAGTTTAAAAGCGGGGCTAGTTGCAGAAGGTAAAGCAGATTGTTACATCCGTTTTGGTGATACGGGAGAATGGGATACTGCAGCAGCAGAAGTATTACTGAATGAATCTGGAGGAAAGATTTTTGCTCTTAATTTTAAACCTCTTAGTTATAATCAAAGAGAAACTTTTGTGAACCCCTATTTTATGATGGTATTTAATAAGAAACTTGATTGGAAAAAGATTTTTTGCTTTGATTAATTTTATTGATTAGTACATTGATAAAAATTTTACAAAATAGCTAAATAAATTAACGAACTATAACTATAGGAAAATATAATGAACACAGAGAATAATTGTATTGTTATTTTTGGTGCATCAGGTGATTTAACTTTTCGTAAGCTAATACCGGCACTTTATAATCTTTTTAAGAATGATCGTCTTGGGAAGGATTTCTCCGTATTAGGTGTAGCCCGTACAGAAATGGATGATGAAGCTTTTCGAACAAAAATGCGTGAAGCCTTAATTAAATATGAAAAAGCAAGCGGTGAGATTTTAGATGAATTTTGCGGACATCTTTATTACCAAGCAGTCAATACAGCGGATGCATTAGATTATGGTAAGCTTGTTCCTCGTTTAGATGAATTACATGATAAATATCATACCGGTGGCAACACATTATATTACCTCTCAACACCTCCAAGTCTTTACTCTGTTATTCCAGAATGTTTAGCAGCTCATGGATTAAATACAGAAGAGTTTGGTTGGAAACGTATCATTGTTGAAAAACCGTTTGGCTATGATATAGCAACAGCTAAAGAGTTAGACTCTCAAATTCATCGTTTTTTTGAAGAGCATCAAATCTATCGTATTGACCACTATTTAGGTAAAGAAACTGTTCAGAACTTACTTGTATTACGTTTCTCTAATGGATTGTTTGAGCCACTTTGGAACCGAAATTTTATTGATTATGTTGAGATCACTGGTGCTGAATCTATTGGTGTTGAAGAACGTGGTGGTTATTACGATGGTTCAGGCGCAATGCGTGATATGTTCCAAAACCATTTATTACAAGTATTAGCTATGGTGGCAATGGAACCTCCCGCAATTATTAATGCAGATTCAATGCGTGATGAAGTGGCAAAAGTTTTACATTGCTTACATCCATTGAGCAACGAGGATGTTAAAAATAATTTGGTGTTGGGCCAATATGCTCGTGGTGTGGTTGATGGTGAAGAAGTAAAAAGTTATCTTGAAGAGAAAGGTGTGCCAAGTGACTCTAATACTGAAACTTTTATGGCATTACGCTGTGAAATTGATAACTGGCGTTGGGCAGGCGTACCATTCTATGTGCGTACAGGTAAACGTCTACCAACTCGTGTAACCGAAGTTGTGATTCATTTTAAAACTACGCCTCACCCAGTATTTAGCCAAAATGCACCAGACAACAAATTGATTATTCGTATTCAGCCAGATGAAGGAATTTCAATGCGTTTCGGTTTGAAAAAACCAGGTGCAGGTTTTGAGTCAAAAGAAGTGTCAATGGATTTCCGCTACGCTGATTTAGCCTCACCAAGTTTATTAACAGCTTATGAGCGTTTATTGCTTGATGCAATGAAAGGTGATGCAACTTTATTTGCTCGTACTGATGCGGTTCATGCATGTTGGAA
>NZ_JARIDQ010000019.1 GCF_029256985.1 Otariodibacter sp.
GAATAATTGTCGTTATAACCGCCTTGATTATAATTGTTATTATTTGCTTTTGGTGCAGAGGCTGAATTATTCCATCCGCCTTGGTTTTGAGCATCATATCCGCCAGCTTGTGCATTACGGCTACCAAGCATTTGTAATACGTCGCCTTGAATTTCTGTTGTGTAACGATCTTGACCATTTTGATCTTGCCATTTACGTGTTCTTAAACGACCTTCAACATAAACTTGTGAACCCTTACGTAAATATTGTCCCACTACTTCGGCTTGACGACGGAAGAATACGATACGGTGCCATTCTGTATTTTCACGGCGTTCGCCTGTATTTTTATCAGTCCAGCTTTCTGTTGTTGCCACGCTGATATTTGCAACGGCATCTCCATTTGGCATGGTACGCATATCAGGATCATTTCCTAAATTTCCCACAATAATCACTTTATTTACACTTGCCATAACTTTCCTCATATTCAAAAATTAACTATGTTCTAAACTTAGAACTTTGTGTTATTTTGCCTGAAATTATAAAAAAGATCATCTAATAAAACTGATATTTTGTACAGTTATCTAAATTATGCGATAATGCTCGAAAATCAGAAATATTTCTCTTTTTATATTTCCTAGCTTAGAAGGGATTTATGCAATATATCGACATTCGTGGTGCAAGAACGCACAATCTTAAAAATATCAATTTAACCTTACCAAGAGATAAATTTATCGTTATTACAGGGCTATCAGGCTCGGGCAAATCGTCCTTGGCATTTGATACCCTTTATGCAGAAGGGCAACGTCGTTATGTTGAATCCCTTTCTGCTTATGCTCGTCAATTTTTATCCTTAATGGAAAAGCCTGATGTGGATCATATTGAAGGGCTATCTCCAGCAATTTCTATTGAGCAAAAATCAACCTCTCACAACCCTCGTTCAACTGTAGGTACAATAACAGAAATTCACGATTATTTGCGATTGTTATTTGCTCGTGTAGGTCAGCCTCGTTGTCCTGATCATGATGTACCATTAGAAGCTCAAACTATTTCACAAATGGTAGATCGTGTGCTTGAAGAGCCAGAAGGCAAACGGTTAATGTTACTTGCTCCAGTCGTGAAAGATCGTAAAGGGGAACACGTAAAACTTTTAGAGAATCTGACTGCTAACGGCTATATTCGTGCAAGAATTGATGGAGAAATATGTGATTTGTCCGATCCACCAAAATTAGAATTACAGAAAAAACATACCATTGAGGTAGTGGTTGATCGGTTTAAAGTCCGTCCTGATGTGGGAACACGTTTGGCTGAATCCTTTGAAACAGCCTTAGATCTTTCTGGATCAACAGCAGTTATTGCCGATATGGACAATCTAAATGCAGAAGAACTCATGTTTTCTGCAAGTTTTGCTTGCCCTTATTGTGGTTATTCAATTACTGAATTAGAACCTCGCTTATTTTCATTTAATAATCCCGCAGGAGCTTGTCCTACTTGTGATGGTTTAGGCGTTCAACAATACTTTGATGAACGTAAGGTCATCCAAAATGGGGAAATCTCTCTTGCCAATGGAGCAATTAAAGGCTGGGATAAACGCAGTTTTTACTATTTTGGTTTATTAAAATCAGTTGCAAAACATTATAAATTTGATATTGAAACACCATTTTGTGATCTACCGAAAAAGATTCAGCATATTATTTTAAATGGCTCGGATGAAGATATTGAGTTTTTATATACGAACGATAGGGGCGATATAGTTAAACGTATTCATCCTTTCGAAGGTATTCTAAATAACATGGCTCGTCGTTATAAAGAAACAGAATCAAATGCGGTGCGGGAAGAATTGGCAAAATATATTAATAATCGCTCTTGTACCGATTGCCAAGGTTCCCGTTTACGTCGAGAGGCCCGTTATGTCTTTATTGACGATACCAACTTACCGATGATTGCAGAGAAAAGTATTGGTGAAGCGCTCGCATTTTTCGAAGAATTAAATCTAACAGGGCAACGAGCAAAAATTGCGGAAAAAGTCCTGAAAGAAATTAAAGAACGTCTGCAATTCTTAGTGAATGTAGGGCTAAATTATCTTTCTCTCTCTCGTTCAGCTGAAACATTATCGGGTGGTGAAGCACAGCGTATCCGTTTAGCGAGCCAAATTGGTGCGGGATTAGTTGGAGTGATGTATGTATTGGATGAACCATCAATTGGGCTTCATCAACGTGATAATGAGCGATTGCTCGATACATTATTACACCTCAGAAATTTAGGTAATACAGTGATTGTGGTTGAACACGATGAAGATGCGATTCGTGCTGCAGACCATATTGTCGATATTGGACCGGGAGCAGGTGTTCACGGTGGACAAGTAATTGCACAAGGTACGGCAGAAGAAATTATGCAATGTGAGGAATCACTTACAGGAAAATTCCTCTCTCAAAAAGAGAGAATTGAGATTCCAAAACAACGTGTTCCTTACGATGAAACTAAATTACTTACCCTAACAGGTGCAAGCGGTAACAATTTAAAAAATGTGAATTTAACCATTCCTGTTGGACTTTTTACATGTATTACTGGAGTATCTGGTTCAGGTAAATCTACCCTTATCAATGATACGTTATTCCCACTTGCACAAAATGTATTAAATCGTGCTGAAAATAGCGATGTTGCACCTTATAAGAGTATTAATGGGCTAGCCCATTTTGACAAGGTAATTGAAATCAACCAAAGCCCGATTGGCCGTACACCTCGCTCAAATCCTGCAACTTATACGGGATTATTTACACCGATTCGTGAATTATTTGCGGGAACACAAGAAGCAAGAGCAAGAGGCTATAATGTTGGTCGATTCAGCTTTAATGTGAAAGGTGGACGTTGTGAGGCGTGCCAAGGCGATGGGGTTATTAAGGTTGAAATGCACTTTTTACCGGATGTTTATGTACCTTGTGATCACTGTAAAGGCAAACGCTATAATCGTGAAACCTTAGAAATTCGCTATAAAGGGAAAACAATTCATCAAGTCTTAGAGATGACCGTAGAAGAAGCTCGCGAATTTTTTGATGCGATCCCTGCACTAGCAAGAAAATTGCAAACATTGATTGACGTTGGATTGTCTTATATTCGACTTGGGCAATCATCTACAACCCTTTCGGGCGGTGAAGCACAGCGTATTAAACTGGCTACGGAGTTGTCTAAACGAGATACAGGTAAAACTTTGTATATTTTAGATGAACCGACAACGGGGCTACATTTTGCGGATATTAAACAATTACTTAAAGTGTTACATCGTTTACGTGATCAAGGTAATACTATTGTTGTGATTGAACATAATTTAGATGTAATTAAAACTGCTGATTGGATTGTTGATTTAGGACCAGAAGGTGGCTCTGGTGGTGGGCAAATTATTGCAACAGGCACACCAGAACAAATTGCTCAAGATAAGAAATCACATACGGCAAGATTTTTAAAACAAATTCTCAAATAAAAACTGAATAAAAATATATTTATGAAAATTAATGTAACTTACCAAAATTCACAAAATATAATAACAGAGTGTGATTATTCATTAACTCAACTAGGCTTTATCAAACATATGGTTACAGCAGGTCAGCATAATGAACCTTTTTTTACAAAATTAATAAGACTACCTGGATTATATTTAACATATATTCATTATATGAAGAAATCTGCATTTTATAATGAAAATCGTTTTTCAGAACCTGATATTTCTTTTTCAGATCCAACTCAAAAATCGCAGTTCTCAAATTTAGCGGGCAGAGCGATAGCTGATTTTCTATCAAAAAAAATAGACAATAGTTCTTTTACGGTAAACTATGAAGCAGCTATGAGAATACAAAAAATGCCTATAAAATGCTCCAGACCAGATCTTTTAGCCTTTAGAAGAACTGATGATGGAAAATTTGAACAATTTGCTCTAGAGGCGAAAGGTTTTTGTAGGCAATCTATATCAGATAAAAAAATGCTAGAACATAAAAAACAAGCAAGCTCTGGTAGTATTCCTGTCGACTTTTCTGTAGCTAGTATCTCATATAATTTATATAACAGTGTAAAATGTAAATACTACGATCCAAAGGAAAATGAATCTGTTTTTGATTCTAAATTATTTCGTATGTTAACTAAGAGTTATTACAATAACATTTTTAAAAATATAAGAAAATATAAACAGCATTTCTATAAAAAGATTAACAATGAAAATTTTTATTGCATAAATATGCTAGATCTTTATAAAAAGATATATCAGGTATACCCGTTACATTCATCTTTACTTTGTTTATTTCGGGAAAGACACTTTTTCTTAATTGTACCAGAAAGATTAGAAGAGTATGCAGAAGGTATGAAAGAGCCGTTATCTACGCTTAAAGGGTTAGATGAAATATATGATAATGAGGGAATCTATATTGATAATGATAGAATAGGTTTAGCTATAGGATAAAAGGAAGACAGCTATGGAATATCAATTTACACACAGTATGCACGGTGTTATTGCAAAATGCTCAATGGATCATGAGGCCTTTGCTCGTTGGTTAAATATTGAAGTTATCGATGATCTAAATTTACTGAATGCTGTATTCGAAGAACTTGAGCTATGTAAAAAATCTTCATTACATGAAACTATTTTTGAAGGCTCAGAATATTCACTGTATATGACCTCGGAGGAAGTTGTTGCAAAAGCAAATAATCTCGAAATTAGCTCCGATGAATTAGATCAAATTGAAGAAGGATTTAATTTCTATAACGAAGAAAGCATCGCTTTTTGTGGCTTAGAAGACTTCGAACAATTTTTACTTGCCTACAAAAAGTTTATTAAAACTTATCATTGATCATATTTAATAAAATATTACACCATACAACCATTTGAATTTATTAATTTATTGAGTTAGATCGCATTTTTATAAGGATAAGTTTGCTAGAATCATCTCAGTTCATTTTTTAAATTTAAACTTTAGCGAGGTTGTATGACTGATATTGCACTGACGGTTAGCCTTCTATCACTAGTTGCTGTTTTAGGACTATGGTTGGGGCAAATTAAAATAAGAGGCGTGAGTTTAGGTATTGGTGGCGTGTTATTTGGGGGAATTATTATTGCCCATTTTATGACACAATATGGTATCGAGCTTGATCCTCATACCTTACACTTTATCCAAGAATTTGGACTGATTCTGTTTGTTTACACTATTGGTATTCAAGTTGGGCCAGGGTTCTTTTCTTCCCTTAAACAATCTGGTCTCAAATTGAATGGGTTTGCTCTTATCTCTGTTGCTATTAGCGGTATTCTTGTCATTTTATTAAATAAATTCTTTGATGTCCCTCTTCCGGCTATTCTAGGCGTTTTTTCTGGTGCAGTAACTAATACGCCATCACTGGGTGCAGGACAACAAATTCTTGAGGAGTTAGGTAGCGACACAACAGTAATGGGGATGGGATATGCGATTGCTTACCCATTTGGGATTATTGGTATTCTACTTTCTATGTGGCTCATTCGCGTTATCTTTAAAATTAGTGTTGATAAAGAGTCTGAAGATTTTGATAACAATAGCACTCATAAAAAGGAAGGATTAACTACATTAAGTGTTCGTGTAAGTAATCCTAATTTGAATGGTTTATTGCTGAGTGAATTGCCTGATTTCGATCGACACGATGTAGTCTACTCTCGCTTAAAAAGAGGAGAAGACCTTTTTGTACCAAAAGTGGATACTCAAATTCAATTAGGAGATGTACTACATCTTGTTGGTGAAAGCCCTGCTCTGAGAAAGATGCTTTTAATTATTGGTGAAGAAACAAATATTTCGCTTTCTACTAAAGGAACCTTATATCGAACCGAACGTGCCGTAGTAACGAATGAAAATGTTTTTGGTAAGAAAATTCGTCAGTTAATGTTAAAAGGGAAATATGATGTTGTAATTACCCGTCTGAATCGTGCTGGGATTGATTTAATTCCTACTGGAGAGATGACATTACAATTTGGAGATGTATTACATCTAGTAGGTCATCAAGAAGATATTGATACCGTCATGTCAATTATAGGTAATGCACAACATAAACTCCAACAAGTTCAAATGTTACCTATCTTTATCGGAATTGGATTAGGGGTATTACTTGGTTCTATTCCAATTTTTGTACCAGGGTTCCCTGTCGCATTAAAACTTGGTTTAGCAGGTGGCCCGCTTGTTGTTGCATTAATCCTTGCTCGTATTGGTAGCTTTGGAAAACTCTATTGGTTTATGCCACCAAGTGCAAACCTTGCATTGCGAGAAATTGGTATCGTATTATTCCTTTCCGTGGTAGGCTGGAAAGCAGGTGGTAATTTCTTTGATACGCTACTCAGTAATGACGGTTTATCATGGATTGGCTATGGTGCATTAATTACCTTTATTCCACTCATGGTTACAGGGATTGTTGCCCGTATCTATGGTAAATTAAACTACCTCACTATTTGTGGATTATTAGCAGGTTCAATGACAGATCCTCCCGCTTTAGCATTTGCTAATGCAATCAAAGAAGGAAGTGGAGCATCAGCTTTATCTTATGCAACTGTTTATCCTTTAGTAATGTTTTGTCGAATTATTTTGCCACAACTACTAGCTATTTTATTATGGACAGCTAGTTAGTAATTTAAGTAGATAAACTGATGTTAGATAGAAAAAGCTTATCTTATAAGATAAGCTTTTTCCTTTTATGATTTCAAATCATTAGCTTGTTGTAAAAGATTACGGCTCTCTCTCAAAAACTGCTCAGAATATTCACCAAACCATTGATGAACTTGTTCAAAAGCATCAATAAACCCTTGTTTATCATTATTTTTAAAGAAAGCTAAACATTGGTCAAAATTTTCTTGTAATGATTCTGCCACAGCTAAATTTTCTGGCTTATCCGAAATAATATCAGCATATAACCTAGCATCTTGAGCAAATAATCGCCCTATCATCGCTAACTCTAAACGATAAATAGGGGATGATAATGCCAATAATTGTTCAAGTTTCACTGGTTGTTGGGATAAATGAACTCCAGAAACAAAGGTAGAAAAATGGCGTAAAGCTTGAATGTAGGTCATTGCATTATCATGCTCTTTGGCATCAATCTCTTCTATTCTCGCCCCCCAAATTTGAATTTGATCTAATAGCCATTGATAGCGATCTTTAAATCTTCCGTGACAACAAGCGGTCACTTGCTTCGCAAAACTTGCAATATCTGGTCCGAACATCGGATGCAAGCCTACTACTGCTCCATTATGAATTTCTAGCATTTTAGCCAATGGTTCTGCTTTAACTGAGGTTAAATCCGCTAAAATCATATTTTCTGTTAAATAGGGTTGTAATGATTCTATAACAGATAGTGTTTTTGCAATTGGCACCGAAATTAGAACAAGATCCGCACCGTTGATAATACTATCTGCCTGTTGCCAATCATCTTGATCGAGCGATTCAACCTGATAGCCTGAGCGAGTAAAATAACCGGTAAAAAGTTGACCTAATTTACCTTTTCCGCCAACAATAACAATTTTATTGATAGCAGAATTGATAGTTTTAAACCCGTGCTTATTTTCGCTAATATAAGATTCTCGCATCACACGACGTAGAATATCTTCGACTAAATCAGCTGGTATTCCTTTTTTTTCTGCTTCTGCTCTACGAGCTTTAATCATTGTAGTTTCACGATCGGGAGCATAAATTGGTAGCCCGTATTGCTGTTTTATCTTTCCAACTTCTGCAACAAGTGATAAACGTTTTTCCAATAAATCTATTAGTTGTTTATCAACAAGATCGATTTGTTCTCTAATTGGCTCTAATGGATTCATCATTTTTTCTTTCACTCATTTGATAGATTTAACATTTCAGTCATTTTGTTCTTCACTTGCTCAACCGTAATTTTATCCATTAAATTAGCTGTTTTAGCTTTAGTTGCCCAAGGTAATTCTTGCCACGGTTTGCCATATTCTTGTAATATCGCCTCTTCATACACCGAAATCACATCGTTAATATGATGATAAGGACCTGTCCTTTTGGGGTTTTGCACCGCATATAGTCCTAAAACCTTAGCACCTTGTGTCGTTGCAATATGAGCTGGCCCAGAATCGGAAGAAATGACTAAATTTGCATAGGACATCAATACTGCCAACTGTTTTAATGAGGTTTTACCAGCTAAATTCAATGTACTTGGAACAGCTTGATGAATCGTATCTGCGACTTGCATTTCATATTCTGAAGGCGAACCGCACAATATAACCTGTAAATTATGCTGTTCTGCGAATTGAGCGATTTTTATATAATTTTGAGGTGACCAATCTCGTTTCACACTACTGGAACAGGCTGCAATAACCAATAGTGGCTTATCTTTTTCAATAAATTGATCAATATACTGCCTATCCTCTTCTGATAAAGCTAATTGCCATTGAGGGTTTAAATCAGTCACACCTATGGCTTTAGCAAATAGCATTAATCCATCTAATACGTGGTAAGTTGTGGTCTTTTCAACCTGTGCATTGGTAAAGAGCCATTGACCCTCTTTAGCTCTTTCTCGATTAAACCCAATTTTTTTCTTAGCTTTAATACCAACGGATAGCAAAGAGGCTCGAATCGCTAATTGCATATTTAATAAGACATCGAACCGCTTGTTACGCAATTGCTTCCATAATGCAAAAATACCTTTAATACCTGATTTTTTATCGTAGGGAATTAAAATCACATTTGGAATACCTTCAATCAACATTGCCTCTACTTTACCTATAATCCAAGTAATTTCAGCATTAGGATATTTTTTTTGAATAGCTTGTACGACTGCTAAAGTATGACAAACATCACCAATTGCAGATAGACGTAAAATACAAATAGAGTATGGCTGATTTTTCATTATGAAACCCTATATGATGATTATAAACACTTAGCAGGCTTTGGAAGCCCTGCAATTTTGGTTGCTTGCTTTGCAGGCCCTTCTGGGAATAGACGTTGTAAATAACGACTATTGCCTTTTTCTACTCCAAATTTTTGAGCTAATGCTTTCACTAACATTCTAATTGCAGGCGAGGTTTTATATTCCTGATAAAAATCTCGCACAAAATACACTATTTCCCATTGAGCTTCTGTTAATTCAAGCCCATCTTTTTGAGCAATGGCGATAGCCACATCTTCAGACCAATCATCAAGATTCTTTAAATATCCAAATTCATCTGTTGGAATTTGTTGATCATTTACTTCAATAAAATTATTCATACTACAAACAAAAATGCCACATTAACTGTGGCATTTTCAGACTCCTAAAAAATTAATCGTCGCTACCTAATACTCCAAAGATTTGTAAGAAGCTAAGGAATAAATTATAAAGCGATACATATAAATCAACTGTCGCACGAATGTAATTTGTTTCACCACCGTGAATAATATTACTTGTCGCAAGTAAAATTGCACCACTAGAAAACACAATAAACAATGCACTAATTGCCAAACTTAAAGCTGGAATCGTTAAGAAAATATTTGCGATTACACCAACAATTAATACAACAAATAACGCAATCATCATGCCTGATAAGAAAGACATATCTTTTTTAGTGGTAAGTACATAAGCAGAACAAGCAAAAAATACAGCCGCAGTTGATCCTAATGCAAGCCCTATCACATCACCTAATCCATGGCTCACATAAGCATTTAAAATTGGACCTAATGTGTAGCCTAAGAATCCAGTCAATGCAAATACACTCACTAAACCCACACCACTATTTGCTGTTGCATTTGTTAAGAACAGTAGTCCATAAAAACCAACTAACATTCCCCACCAAGGTAAAGGTGGTAGATTTAATGACATTGATGCCATTGCAACTACAGCAGAAAACGCTAACGTTAACGCTAATAAAAAGTAAGTATTACGTAATACTTTGTGGGTACTAAGTAGCGACTCACTACGTGCACTCGTTACTAAACGATCTTGCATAAAAACTCCTTAAAGTTTATGTTTTTAATAAAAATTTTTTCCTAAGTTAGCGATAAAATAAAATAAAGTCAATGAGATAGTATACAAGTCAAATAACAAAATTTATGTTCATGTATACATTAGTGTTTTATTTTGTGACAGAGTTCACAAAATGCCAACTAAAGGAACATGTTTTTTATTAAGAAATAGATAAAACTTTATTATTTCATCAATTAATATACAAATTATTCTATTATTTTATTTTTAAACTGCTACAATAGTACAAAAGCACAAGTTAAACTCTCAAGGAGATTATATGAGCAAACAACCATCTATTTTTGGTGGAGCTGCAATCATCGCCAGTGTATGTATTGGAGCAGGAATGTTAGGACTACCTACTTCAGGAGCAGGGGCTTGGACTATCTGGTCTACTATTGCTATAACTTTAACTATGATTGTAATGACTCTATCTGGTTGGTTGTTATTAGAGGCTTATAAACATTACGACACACGTGCATCATTCAATACTGCCACCAAAAATCTATTAGGAAGTGGTGCGAATATCATTAATAATATTTCTGTTTACTTTGCTGGTGGGATATTACTTTATGCTTATACCACTGCATCTGGCGGGATATTGTCAGGTTTAACTGAATCATTCTTTACTTTAGATTCTCGTTATTGGTCTGTTTTGTTTGTGTTGGTCTTTTCATTCCTAGTATGGCATTCAACAAGGATTGTAGATAGAGTTTCCGTCTTACTTGTTATTTTTATGGCGTTAACCTTTATCTTTAGTACCTTTGGATTAACAGCAAATATTGATATAAATACCTTATTCGACACAACAAGTCTTGGCAGTAATGATACAAATTACGGTATTTATGCGATGGGTTTACTCCCTGTAGCCCTTACCTCTTTTGGCTATCATCACTCAGTTGCTACCATGCGTGCTTATTATGGGGAAGAGCGTAAAGCAAAACTCGCTATTTTAGGTGGAACTGTGATTGCTCTAGTTATCTACTTATTATGGGTACTCTCCATTTTTGGTAACTTACCTCGTGATCAATTTGCACCAATTATTGCTCAAGATGGAAATCTTGATGTGCTATTAGCTGCATTAAATAACGTTATTGAATCTGAATCGGTTAAACATACTTTGAATGCCTTTTCTATCGCGGCTATTTTATCTTCATTTATCGGTGTAGGTTTAGGTGTATTTGATTTCTTAGCTGATGTATTCAAATTTGATAACACAAAATCAGGTCGAGCAAAATCATGGGCTGTAACATTTTTACCACCATTGGTATTGTCAGTATTATTTCCGCTAGGATTCTTAAAAGCTATCGGTTATGCAGGTGCTGCAGCCACAATTTGGACTTGTATTATTCCAGGTTTGTTAGCTTATAAATCCCGTAAATTACCTAATGGAGAAAATGGATTCAAAGTAGCGGGCGGTATGTTTACCATTGTATTAGTGATTGTATTTGGAGTTGTCACTGCACTGTTCCACTTCCTTGCAATGTTTAATATGCTTCCAGTATTTAAAGGGTAACTAACAATAAGAAAATAAGGCATAGTAAAATTTTACTATGCCTTTTATTTTGTAAAAATATATTAGAAAGTGACCGCTTACTAAAGCTTACTTATTTAGAGAATGTTGCCCATACAGGCGCATGATCAGATGGTTTTTCCATTGCTCTAATTTCTAAATCAATGCCTGTTTCAACACAATATTGTGCTAATGGGTTTGATGCTAGAACTAAATCAATGCGTAATCCTCGGTTATCATTAAAGCCTTTTGAGCGGTAATCAAACCATGAGAATTTATCGCTTGCTTCTGGATTCATTGCACGGAATGTATCAACTAAGCCATAGCTGTGTAAACGTCCTAGCCATTCACGCTCTTCAGGTAAAAATGAACATTTTCCTTCTCTTAACCAACGTTTGCGATTAGGTTCGCCAATCCCAATATCTAAATCTGTTGGGCTAATATTCATATCACCCATAATTACAATCGGGTTTTCAGGTTGTAATTCGGTTTCTAAATAGTGTTGTAAATCAGCATAGAATTTTTCTTTAGCTGGGAATTTTGTTTCGTGGCTACGATTTTCACCTTGTGGAAAATAGCCATTTAATACGGTTAGTACACCAAAAGGTGTTTCAATATCTGCCATAATCATACGTTTTTGAGCATCAGCATCATCCGTAGGAAAGCCTTTACGCACAGCAAGAGGTTTTTCTTTGGTGAGTAAAGCGACACCATAGTGCCCTTTTTGTCCGTGATGAAAAACGTGGTAGCCCAAATGATCAACTAAACTGTACGGGAAATCTTCATCAGATACTTTAATTTCTTGTAACCCAATGACTTCAGGTTGATGCTTTTCAATAATTGCCTCAAGTTGGTGAGGTCTTGCTCTCAGTCCATTGATATTAAAAGAAATAAATTTCATAGTTTGTCCTTTATAAATAACAAACCGCCTAATACAAGCGGTCTGATTAGTGAAATAATTTACTCAATTGCTTTAAATGCGATCACACCATTTTCAAAATATTCTTGCTGATCTTCATCTTGTACAATAGGCATTGTCGGAATTTCTTCCTTATCAAAAGCAATATCACCTTCAATTCCTTCAATAACAGCACCGTGTTTTATCCCTTTAAAATCAAAAAGTTTTGGATCGCACAGATGTGAAGGTGTAACATTTTGCAATGCACTGAACATTGTTTCAATTCTACCCGGATATTGTCTATCCCAAACCTGTAGCATCTCTTTCACAACTTGGCGTTGTAGGTTCGGTTGTGAGCCACATAAGTTACACGGAATGATAGGGAATCTTTTAGCCACCGCATATTTTTCAATATCTTTTTCTTTACAGTAAGCAAGCGGTCGGATCACGATTTGTTTTCCATCATCACTCATTAATTTTGGTGGCATACTTTTTAATTTTCCACCATAGAACATATTTAAAAATAGTGTTTCGAGCATATCATCTCGGTGATGTCCAAGTGCAATTTTAGTTGCACCTAGCTCTGTAGCGGTACGATATAAAATACCACGACGTAAACGAGAACAAAGCGAGCAAGTCGTTTTTCCTTCTGGAATCTTCTCTTTAACAATACCGTAAGTATTTTCTTCTACAATTTTATATTCTACGCCGATACTATCTAGATATTCAGGCAAAATATGCTCAGGGAAACCCGGTTGTTTTTGATCGAGATTGACTGCAACAATATCAAAATGAATAGGGGCATTAATTCTTAAATTTAATAAAATATCGAGTAAGGTGTAGCTATCTTTCCCACCTGAAAGGCAAACCATAACTTTATCGCCTTCTTCAATCATATTAAAATCAGCAATTGCATTACCGACATTGCGACGTAATCTTTTTTGTAATTTATTAAAATTATAAGTCTGTTTTTTGTCTTTTTGCGTGTGTTGTGACGAGTCTTGATTCATAATGTAAAATCAGTAATGTATAAAATATCGGAAAGTTCGACATAGTAAACTTTTCCCTGTTTTTTTCAAGTTTAAAAGAAGATTAGGATAGAATAATGGATAAACAACGAATTATCGTTGGAATCAGTGGTGCAAGTGGATTTCAATATGGTTTCAAAACTCTTCAACTCTTAAAAGAAATTCCACACATTGAAACTCACCTTGTGATGTCTAAGGGAGCAGAACTCACTCGTCAATATGAAACAGATATTCAAGCAGAGCAATTGACTGCATTAGCTGATGTTATTCATCCCATCCAAAATCTTGGTGCAAGTATTGCCAGTGGATCATTTAAAACCCTTGGTATGATCGTTGCCCCTTGTTCAATGCGAACCTTAGCCTCTATCGCCCATGGAATGAGTGATAACTTATTAACTCGAGCGGCTGATGTGGTGCTTAAAGAAAGGCGTAAGCTTTTATTGATGGTGCGTGAAACACCATTGCACCTTGTCCATTTAGAAAATATGCAAAAAGTTACACAAATGGGCGGAATTATTTTTCCGCCAGTGCCTGCGCTTTATCACCAGCCTAAAAGCGTTGATGAAATTGTTACCCATAGCGTGAGTAGGGCTTTAGATATGTTTGGTATTGATATTGATATTCCACGTTGGGATGGGAAAAAAGGGAAATAATGCAAGCTATACCAGAAATTATTCGAGATTTTATTCATTCACAACACGTTGTGAGTCTAGCATGCTATTATGAAGAATCTATTTGGTGTGCGAATTGTTTTTATGCCTTTGATGAGAACAACAACCGATTAATTATTCTTACAAAAGAAACTACCCAACACGGTCGATTAATGCAATTAAATCCGCGTATTGCAGGCACGATTGCCAAGCAAACCGAGAAAATTACTGAGATTGAAGGGATTCAATTTCTAGCCGAGGCATATTGTTTAACAGATTCTCTAGCAAAAGAAAATGCCCTTGAAATTTATCTTCAAAGGCATCCAATTGCTAAACTTATTCCAAGTAATGTGTGGGAAATTAAATTTACCGAAATTAAGCACACAAACAATAAATTTGCTTTTGCGAATAAGACGTTATGGCGTAAATAATATTCCACTATTCATATGATAAATACTATCAAACATTTTTAGACCACTTAATCTATGAGTAATGACAACTAGCGTTTTATTCTGACAATGTTCAAAAATAACCTTTAAGATTTGTTGCTCTGTATCACGATCTAATCCTTCTGTCGGCTCATCTAATAAAACTAATTCTGCCGAATTGAGTAGTATACGAGCAACGCCTAGTCTACGTTGTTCGCCTCCAGAAAGTGGACGACCACCATCACCAAGCCAAAGATCTAATCCTTCCTTTTCATTCGCTAAATAACTAAGCCCCACTTTACTGAGTACTGTCTGTAATTCATCTTCTGTTGCTTCAGCATTGCCTATCAATAAATTCTCTCTCAGAGTATTACTAAAAATATGAACCCTTTGGGTTAAGGTCACAATATGTTGACGAAGAACGTCTTCTGGATAGTCTTGAATATTGCAAGAATTTAATACAATCTGGCCGCTTGTAGGATCATAATTACGCACTAGTAACTGAAAAATCGTTGATTTGCCACTGCCCGTTTTACCTAAAATTGCTATTTTTTGACCTGCTAAAATTTTAAAAGAGATATCATTTAAAACTGTTTCTTCTCGATTAGGATAAGAAAATTGAACATGCTTAAATGATATAAGCGGTTGGTTATTGGCAATATTTTGCCATTGTTGCTTACCCTCAAATTTAACTAAAGGTGCTTGTTCTGTAATATCGGTTAAACGTTCTGCCGCAGCAATAACCTGACCTAAGTGTAAGAATGCTGTACCAATCGGCATTAAAACTTCTAATGAGGCTAATACACAAAATACAACTAAAGCAATTAATGCACCTTGGTATTCAACATTTGGTAGAGTGACTGCTGTTGCTAAAAGATAAAGAACAATCACGATAAGAAAACCATTAGCCGCAATCAATATTGTGTTTGATAATCCTGCCAACTGGCGTTCTTTTCGTTGAGTTGATATCCACTGACGCTCCGTTTCCTGTAATTTTGAACTTGCTTTATCTAATATACCAAACAGCAGAAACTCAGCATTAAGCTCTATCCATTCAATAAATTGACTACGATAATCTGCTCTGAATTGGATGACTTTTTTACCTAACGTTCTACCCAAATGATAAAAAATAAACGGTAATAACAAGAGTAATACTACTAGAATGCCACAAATAGTCCATGCCAATAGTGATGAAATAAAAGATAGCCCAATCCCCATAAATGCAATGACCATTATCGCACTCACAAAAGGAGAGATTAAGTTTAGATAAAGCGTATCCAATGTATCAACATCGGCCACAAGGCGATTTAACAATTCACTATGACGATACTGAGCTAACTTTGATGGAGTTAATGGAACTAATTTCTGAAAAACGGTAACACGAAGACTAGCAAGTACTCGAAATGTAGCATCGTGCGTAACTAATCGCTCAATATATCGAGAAACTGTTCTTCCTATTGCTAATCCCCTTACACCCGATGAAGGATAGAAGAAATTAAATAAAATACTTGAACCAGCTAAAAAAGCCGCAGATAAAAACCATCCTGATAAACTTAATAGACCAATACTCGCAGTTAAGCTGGTTATAGCCAATACAATACCTAAGATTAATTGGCCTAAATGATGACGATATAACGAAAGAAAAGGAAAAAGAGAACGCATTTTAATTACCTAATAATTCTGCAAAAAAACCTTGAGATTCAAGATCACTAAATTTACCTTGTTGAACAATCTGTCCTTGTTTCATCACCCATATTTCATCACTCTGTCTTAAATCTTCAATACGGTGAGTAATCATTAATGTTGCTCTTTCTTCACTTAATTTTTGGAGGGCTTGAATAACTTGTTGTTCAGATTCACCATCTAAGCTTGCAGTAGGCTCGTCAAGTAATAACAATTCGTAAGGTCTTAATAATGCTCGAGCAATTGCAATACGTTGTGCTTGTCCTCCTGATATTCCCATATTGGCATCTTGTATTTCAGTATCTAAACCTAATCGATATACAAACTCATCCGCTTTAGATTGGTGTAATGCCTCAATAATTTCTGATTCAGAAATCTGCTCCGTACCTAATAAAATATTTTCACGCAAGGATCCTTTAATTAATTGTGGATTTTGTCCAACCCACGCTAGTTTTCCTCGCCATTGTGCAATATTCAAATCACGCAATTCAATACCATTGATTTTGATGCTTCCTTGGTAATCAAGGAATCCTAATAACATATTCATCAATGAAGTTTTACCTGCTCCACTTTGTCCAACTAAAGCAATATGTTGATGTGACTCGATTTTAAATGTTAAAGGTTGAGTCAATACCTTACCTTCTGGCGATAAAATAATACAATTCTCTGCAACAATATGAATAGGCCCATTTGGCATAGTTATTTGCCCAGAACACTGTAAAGCAATTTTTTTACTCAAAAATTGTTCCACACTATCTGCAGCACCAATAGCTGCTGCTTTATCATGATAATAAACACCTAACTCCCGCAGTGGCTGATAAAACTCTGGTGCTAACATCAAGCAGAAAAAACCAATAAATAACGTAACACCCGTATCATAATCACCAAAATCTAACTGTCCCAGATAAACAAATCCAAAATACACAGCAGTAACAGCAATAGATATTGCCGCAAAAAACTCTAACACCGCTGAAGATAAAAATGCCATTTTAAGTACATCCATCGTACTCAAGCGAAACTCTTCTGTGCGTTGGTAAATATGATCTGTTTGTCGTTTGGATTGTCCAAATAAACGAATTGTGTCTAAACCTTTTAAATGATCTAAAAACTGTCCACTTAGACGAGATAATACCCCAATATTTTTTTGGTTGGCTTCAGTGGCTTTAAAACCAACCAATGCCATAAAAATAGGTAACATAGGTAAAGTAAAAAAGAGGATAAGCCCTGCAGCCCAGTTTAATGGAAAGACAAAACAGAGAATAATAAGCGGTATGATTAGAGATAAAAATTGCTGAGGTAAGTATCGAGCGTAAAAATTGTGTAAATTCTCCACTTGCTCCAACATTAATGCAGCCCAGCTTCCAGCTGGTTTATTTTGAATAACCATTGGACCAACAAGCGATAATTTGGTAATAATTTGCTCACGAAGATGAATACGTAATTGTTGACCTGCTTTAAAGCCAACTCTTTCACGCAACCAAAATAAAATTGCTCTCCCCAAAAAACAACCCAACAGTAGAACTAGTAATCCCCAGAATGTTTGAGGAGTATCGTGTTGCACAATCATTTTTTCTAGAATAATTGCTAACACTCCCATTTGGGCAATTAACAGTAATGCACTCAAGGTCCCAAGTATTACATTCAAATAAAGTAATTTTTTAATGATTTTTTGCTGTTCTCTCAACCATTTTTGCAAATACTTTTGCCTGTCTTTACCCATAATATTTCTCTCTAGTTATCCTAGTTAGTTAGATACAGTCAATAAATTTAATCAAATTCAAATTGATACAGCAGATCAACAGCTTGGTTGATGCTAGAAATCCATTGTAGATATAAACTTGGAGCTAAACGATAACGTAATGTTAGCTCTGTAAGTGGTGCAAATATACCTACACCATATTTTACTTTGAACTTAGGAGTCAAATTACCACTAACAACAACTTTAGTATTATCTCCAATACCAGCAGTACTCACACTTAAGTCACTAATACCAAATGCACTGCCTACATCACCAACCGTTTGACTACCTTGTGCTAATCCCATTCCAATTAACGCACCCGCTATTGAATTATTTGAGCCAGCTTCACCACTATTTTCTAATCCTCTTCCTGTTAAAATATAAGACAACACCTGATCTTGTTCCATTGTTGGGTTAGAAAAAACTTTCACTTCTGGCGAATCTGCAATTCCTGTTACTTTCACGCCTGCTGTAATATTAGGATCTTCCATTGCTTCTGGATTACGAATAGCTTCGATATCCAAAGTTGGCTGAGAAGGTAAACCAGTAAAAGAAATTAATCCTTTTCTAATAAGCAAGTCTTGCCCAAATGAAGAAAATTGTCCATCTTTTAAATTAATTTGGCCATATAATCCTAGACCTTTATTTCCTTGTCTTACTTTTAGTAAACCATATAAATCAGTATGTAATCCATAAGCATCTAGTTTTACATCATCACCAATATTGATTGAGATATCAGAATTAATACTCATCCCACCAGCATTACTTGGTAATTGCTTCGATAAAAGTACATTTCTATTTTTATCAGCAGATCGTCTATCCATAATCACTTCATCATCACTAACACTTACCGCACTTTCTGGCAATTCTTTAATTGCGATCCTTGCCCATGGAATGTCAATATTACCTGCTAATAAAAGTTCTTGAGGTGTGACTTTAACTTCAATATCAGGGCTTATTTGCACTTTAGCTATATTTGGAATATCTAATTTAAAATGATCTGCATTAGCATGGATACGTGTATACCATGCATCCAATTGTTGCCAATTAGCATCACCATCCAAAACAAGTTTACTATCTGGAGTTTGCAAATTCCCTGTTAAACTCGACCGACTACCATCAAAGCGTAATGCTAAATTTCCTCCCACCACATCAAAAGGCATAATTTCAGCTCTGGCTTTTAAGTTTGTCAAATCAAGATTGCCATATAATAGAGGCGATAATGCATTGCCACCTAATGTCAATCTTGCATTAATATCCCCTTTTATAACTTCTCCATTGCTCAAAAACGGTTTGATTAAATCTAATGTCAATCCATCAATATTAATATTACCAGACAAGGTTCGTGTAGTAGCAATATCACTCATCATAATATCACTAACTAATCGACCACCTTTTTCTAAACTAAGATCTGTCGATAATTTCAAATTATTGTTTGCTAAATTTACAGCAATTTTCACTGGTTTTAAATTAATTGGAAAATTCTTACCATCTAAGTTTTGAGAAAAATTAATAGCATCAGAAAGTAATTCTACGTTAACTACAATAGGTTGTTCTGTAGACCAGATAGCATCGCCTTTTGCACTAACTACACCCGAAAGTTTACTATTCTTATCTAAATATTTCTGAACAAGAGATAGATTTAGTTTCTTAATATTAAAAGGAACTTTACCACTTTTCCCAACTTTAAAAGATTCTGGGAAACATAAATTCAGTTCTGAACTTTGCCAACAATGAGAAGAAATATTTGCACCTATTTGTGTATTATCATAGGTAATTTGCACAGATTTATCGTTACGTAACTCGCCAATAGGCGTACTCAATTGAACATTTTTTAGTACGCCATCCCAGACTTGAGTTGATCGTTCAAAATTACCTGACAACTCTAAATTTCCTCCAACTGGATTACCTTTAGAAGTCAATGAGAGAGTGTGCTCTTTTTCTGTACCTGATGCCCTTAGATGAACATTACTAAATTTAATATCGTCTTGTTCAAATTGGCCAAGAGTGATATCGATATCTCCCTTGATAATATCATTTGTAGAAACCTCACCTTTAGCAACTAAATTAGCTAAGTTAAGTTGGTTATAACTTAATTTTTTAGTATTTAGGTCTAGATTAAGCGTAGGCGCTGATACATCTCCTTTTAGTATCACATTCCCATTAATATTAGCTTGCAGATGAGGAATTAATCCTTGTAAATTTGGCGCATGAATTTCTGCTGAAAAATCCGATTCTTTACCTAAAACCCCTTGCATTGCAATATTATTATCACCATAAATTAATTGAACTTGGGACACATCTAATAAAGTACTATCATCCGCAGTGATATCCCCTGTTAAACGTAAGTTTTTCTGGAATAAATTTCCATGTAAATTAATATCTGATACCGCCACATTCCACTGTTCACCATATTGGCCTCTTCCAGCATATCCAGATGAATTCAATTCACCTGACAATACCGCTGCCCACTCTGGTAATAATGATTTGGTATTTACCTTATCCAAGTCTACCTGTGACTGCCACTCAATGCCATTTGACCAATCTAATCTACCTGATAAATTTGCCTGCCCATCTAGCACATTAAGATTTAATTGAGTTAGGTTGAATTTTGTTAATTCTCCACTACCATTGATATTAATTTTACTTGATGGAATATTCATGCCTTTAAGAGCAACATTGGTATCTAATTGATAGCTCAGTAAATCCCCAGCCAATAAAAGATCAAGATCCTTAATCAATAGAGGCTTATCTTCTTTTTTAACAACAAAAGGATATTGAATTTGTGAGCTTACTATATGCAAATCTAGAGGTGTTTTAGGTTCAGCAAGTTTAACTAAACCTTGTACATTAATATTGGCAGCACCAGAGGTATTAATATCTAGCGCAGTTTCTCCAAACAACTCTCCACCTAATTTAGCAGTCACCTGACTTGCGGGAATAATCGTCTTACCAAACTCTAATTGTGGAGATTTTCCATGGATATTCCAATCGAGTGGATAATTATCTGCTAAAGTTAATTTTCCTTGCCCACTCACATCTCCTTTATCTGTTTTAATCTCCAATTGTTTTAATTCAACAGATTGTGTATCTGATTTAGCGATTAAATCAACAGAATGTATATTGATAAGCGAAATGGGGTCAACAAAATCACCAGAATCATTTTTTACTTTTCTAGAAAGAGAAACATCTGTAATTTTGAAAGAGGGGATATCAAAATTTAGCGGAAGTTCAATTGGCTCGGACTTAGTTAATAAAGGCTTCGAAAGAATATTCTCTAATTCATCCCAATTAATATTTTCTCGCTGAACTTTTACATTTTCTTCCTCAGAATCGACCGCTTGTGGAGGTAATGAAAGAGATAGCCCACTTAACTCTGTAGGTAAAATAGAAAGATCTTTACCTTTTCCTTCTACACCAGATTCAAAGTGAGATAATGTCATATCCATATCATCAACTTTAAGTGAGATATTATCCAACGCAACTCTTTTTAAAGCGATGGATGGAAGTTCAAAATTGCTATTATCTTTTTCTTTTTCTGGCTGTTCATGTTGGGGTAATTTACTTGTATCAACGATGATATTCGTATCGGAAAGCGAAATATTTTCAATACAAGCTTTACCTTCAAGTAAACAAGAAAAACCAATATTAGCTTGTGCTTCACCAACATTAACCTGTACGCCATCAGTAACAAATTTTGTATCAGTTAAGATTAATCCATCTTGTAAGCTACCGCTTACATTACCAATATCCAATTGATCCAATGATTTTGAAACCCATTCCAAAGCAAAGCGTTGCCCTGCTCCTGTCGATAAAAAAAGGATAGGAGCAATCAAAATGATAAAAATGAAAAGTAGCACCCAACGAAAACAACGCCATTTACTTTTTTTCTTTGGTTTTATTTGTTTATTGATTTTATCAGAAGAGATATTTTCTGACGACAAATCTTCTTTCTTTTGTGGAGTTGTATTTTCTTTCATCTAATAAATACCCATATCCAACGAAATTATTATAATTCTGAACCTATGCCAATATAAAATTGAACACCTTTTTTATCACTACTTGGACTTTTCACTGGTGTTGCTATATCAAGCTTAATTGACCCAATAGGCGATGCCCATCTTACGCCAACACCAACACCAGAATGTAATTCACTCATAGAATAACTTTTAGCTGCTAAACCCGTATCATAAAAAGTTGCAGCCCACCAATTCGGATAAACTTGATATTGATACTCAGCTGTTGCTGTCGCCAGATGCGAGCCACCTATTAACTTGCCTGATGAATTACGTGGAGAAATATCTTTATAACCAAATCCTCTTACACTACGATCTCCTCCTGCAAAATAGCGTAATATAGGTGGGATACGATCAAACTCACCTGTTTTTAAATATCCAATTTCACCTCGTAGATAAATACGATGGTTATTTTTAAAAGTTCTAATCCAAACCGTAGAAGCCTTAATCGTATAAAAGTTGACATCAGATCCCCAAATTTTATTACCCCAGTTTACAGTCAAATGCTGAGCATCACCCCATAATGGAAATCTACTTCCATCAGTTCTTGTACGATTTATAGATGCAGTTGAGTACAACAAAAATGTTTTATTTCTCTCATCATCACCTTGTTTAAACGAATCATAACGAGCCTTTGCACCTAAAGAAAATGCCCATCCAGTTTCATGATTCCAAAAACGTTGGACTCCAAGATGAGCACCCGTAAATTCAGTATCATTAAGATCCTCTCGTTCTGCCCCTGCAGTAATTTCATAAAAATAATCAATCGGCTGCTCTTTTACTGGAATTTTATACCCAAATTCAATTTGTTGCTCAGGTTTTGATACATGCAATGATGTCTCAATACTATGTCCACGATTATTAATCCATGGTTTTTGCCAACGCATTTGGAATCGAGGCCCCACGTCACTTTCATAACCTATTCCTAATTCAACATTATTTTTCTTTCGAGGTTGAAGTAATACATTGAGAGCAACATTTTTTTGTTCACTATCTATTGCTGGCTCAACAAGTACTGAATTGAACCAGTTGCTTGAGGAAAAATCGCTAGAAAGTTTAGAAAGATCATTTATATAATAATAATCTCCTTGTTTGATACGTAATATATTACGCAGATAATCCTCGCGAATCTGTGAGTTTTTAAATGAGATATCCCCATAGCGATAACGCACACCACTTTGATAAGCTAATCGCCAGTCAGCAACATGCTCTGAAGGATAGACTTCTAATCGATGAACGCTCCATTCTGCATCAAAATATCCTTTTGAAGATGCCAATTTTTCCATACTTCCTTTAAAATCATCATAAGTCTGATGATTTAATATCTCTCCTTTAGGTGGAATCTCACTATCAATTAATTGAATAAAGTCCTTATCATCTTTTGCCATCCCTGATAACTGAACATCTCTTTGATCTAGTTTAACAGGCTCATCTAATGTAATATTTAACATCAATAAATCCTTTTGAGGTCGAGGACGAGGAATGATGGAAAAATGATACTTAGTATTATAATACCCCTTTGCTCTGAGCGCTTTATCAACCTTATTCTGCACGAGAGACTGGTAACGTTCAGAACCATCTGCTTCATCATTACTTAATTGAGATAAATAAATCCTAATATTAGTTGATAAATCTTTATCCTTAACTCCTTCAATTTTAAGTAACACTGTCTGCTCAGCACTTATGCTTGAAGAAAAGAACGTAGTCATACAAAAACTAATCACAGAAACTTTTTTTATTTTACTCACAATAGAATATTGTATTTTCATAAACTTTTACTCTTTAGGTAATCCTCTCAGCATCGGAACTGACTCAAAAGGTGGAACAGATGTTGATGCAGGTTCTACATCAAACAAAGTAATAAAAGGTCTCTTAGGCTCTATTTTTTCATTTCTCCATAATGTGCCTATCTTCACTAATTCAATATCACTAGGTAAATGAGCTATCCCTTTTTTTAGTACACTAATACTGTTTTTTCTAGGGTGGCCTATCATGATAGCCAAACCATGTTTTCTAGCATAATTGATTGCGCTATTAAATTGGTGTTGTACATCAGATAACTCATCACTATTATCTAAAAAAATATTCCGCTCCAATGCATTTACTCCAAATTCTTTAGCTACTTTATAAGCTACACTATCTCCTACTGTCTTACTATCGAGAAAAAATAATTGTTGCGAAGAAAGTACCTTCATTAAATATTCCATCGTTTTCCTATCTGATGTTGCTCCACTCCCCATATGATTATTTAATCCAATTGCATAAGGTACTCTAACTCTAGAAAATTCAACTAAATGTTTTATTTTATCTTCATTCATTCCAACAGTTAATGCGCCCGCTTCAACAAGAACAGCGCTATTCTTTGGTTGCATAGGTAAATGAATTAAAATATCACGCCCTTGTTCAAAAGCTTTTTTTGCTCTATCAGCAGCATGAGGAGCTGAAGGGATAATAGCAATATTAACTTCTTTTGGTAATTCATAAATTGCCAAATCTTCTTTATTTCGATAACCAATATCATCAATAACAATTGCTAATTGACCAGCTAATACTGATGGAGAAATAAATACGATAATTTGTAAAAAAACGACATAAACTAACTGCTTATAATTTATTTTGTTCATTTATTTAACCCAATTTAAAGGATTGACTGCCACTCCTTTACGACGAATAGCAAAATAAAGGGCTGATCGATCTTGCCCTCCTGAATTTCCGACATAAGCGATAGTCTGTCCCGCCTTCACACGACTATCTTTTTTAACTGCAATTGATTGGTTGTACCCATAGAATGACATATATCCCTTACCATGATCAATTGCCACTAACTGGCCATAACCTTGTAACCAGCTTGCTAAAACAACTCTTCCATCTGTAATAGCTTTAACTGGGGTACCTGTTTTGGCTTCGATCACTATTGCATCCCATTTAAGTTCACCAATCTGAGGTGAGCCAAAATGATTCACAATCTTGCCATTAATTGGCATATTATATTTTCCCGATAAACCCGAACCAGCTCTAACTTGTTGTTTTTCTTGCTCTGTTGCTTTAGGTTTACCTTCACTTTTCTTCTTTTTATCTAGCAGAGCAATTTCTTGTTGTTCTTTTTTCTCAGCCTCTTTCATCGCTTGCTCAATTTGGCGGCGTAATATTGCTTCATTATTTTTAAGTACTTGTAAACGGTTCTTATCAGCAACTAATGTTTTATCAATTGATCTAATAGTACTTTCTCGCTTAGCTTTCGTTTTTTTCAATTCACTTTCTTGCTTCTTCTGTTCAGATAATTGGGCTTGCTGAGCTGCTTGTTGAGCATTAAGATCATCTCGACGAGTTTTTAATTCTGACTGAATACGATGTAATTCATTAATTGCATCAATTCTCACTTTATTAATGTGTTCATAATAAGCCCCCATTCTGTCTGCATCCTTAGCTGGTTTAGAAAATAAACGCTCTAGAGTAGAAGGATGAATTCCTGAACGGTAAGCCGAATCTAATTGCTCTTGTAACTTCTCTTTTTGTTGTAATTCCTGTTGCTCTAATTTTTGAATTTCTTGCTCTGTTGTTTTAATTGTCTTACGAATCTCGCTAATATTACTTTCAATCTTCTTTAAATTAGTGTCAATTTGGCCAATTTGAAGTTCTTGTTTTTTTAATGTTGACTGTAATGAATCCCGTTCTTTTTGTTGTTGATTAATTTTCTGTTGTTGCTGATTAATTTGCTTCTGTAATTGTGATAAATCTGCACTATAAGCAATACCACTACTAGCACCAAATAAACATAATAAAAGAGAGTAACTATATTTGAACTTCATCACATTCACAAAAAATCCTTTAATAAAATAAAAACACGTAATACCAATAATAATTTCTATATCTATAGATAGAAAACGTTAAGCAAAATTAAATATTAATAAAATAATTTGAGGAGAAAGCACACAAGCATATTATAGTCGTGTGCTCTTTTAATTAATTGATATTAAATGCCTCTTGATAAGGAATGATACCTTTACTCAATAGCTTATCTAAACCGCTACTATAATTATTACCCAAACGTAATTCGAAATTAATACCAAATCGGTTATCATAATAAACATCATTAATTGAATCAGATTTTCCTTGTGGCGTCGCAATTAAATGACGAGCAGTATAAAGCGATACATTCCAACAACATGAACTGTATGTTACCCCAAATTGACTTTCTACTGACTTTTGTAATGCTATATCATGATAATGGGAAATCATAAAACTCACATTATCATTAAGTTGCCATCCAATAACAGCACCAAGTTGCTTAATATCTTGATTATAACGATTAGTTCCTAAATTTTGATCGATATAATTTTCACTTGCATATCTATAATTTAATTGAACAAGATTATTTTGTGATGGTTTATATTGTAACGACATATTAGCCAATGCTGTTTCATTCAATGTTGTGTCATACTGATAACTACCTCGCCAATTCCAATCTTTATGGAACTTCCAATTGGATTCTAATGACCAAGACGATGAACTATGAAATGTTCTATTTCTACTAGAATCATCTATCTTAGAAGAACTTAAATAATAAATTTGTCCAGCACTAAAATTAAATATCTCTAACCCTGTTTCATCATCAAAGAAGCGAGTTGTACCACCGACGGTAATTTGGTTTGCTGATGAAATTCTATCAAGCCCACTGTAACGACGATCATTAAATAAAGCAAAATAGTCTTGTTGTAATAATGCAGAATCATAACCCAAACCAACTGTATCTCTATCTTGAGAACCAATATCTTTTTGATTTTTATATGGACGATATAGATATTGTACCTGAGGTTCCAATACTTGAGTAAATCCTGCAACCAGTTGCTTTTCCGATTCTAGCGTTGTTTTTAAATCTAATTTAAATTGAGGCAATACACGAGTAATATGTTTTTTAATGTCGCTTGCATCCTCTGCTTTCCCCTTTTTTTGTAAATAATGTGTTGTATATAATTTAGTTTCTATATTTAAACTACCTAAATTATTTACAAAAGGAAAATTGATAGTAGGTTCAACATGAAAACGCCATGCTGTAGGCATACTATGACTATCATTATCAAATCGGCTAACTTGCCCAAAAAATGAGAAATCACCATTTTTAATTAGATCGTTCTTGTAATAATGAAAATCGATCTGAGGAAAAACCCGATAAGGTTTTATACCTGAATTATCAAATGTTTGAAAACGCTTAGCCATAATAGATAAATTATAATTTGGTTGGTAATAGCCAAGCTTAAAATTTTGTGTAGCATAACCATCAGTTCTACTCCCATACTCTGAATCAAAGTCAGCGAAATAACGATTATCACTTACACGTGTGTAATCTGCAGAAAAACGCCAATGGGTTAAAAAATTTGCTTGATGTTGCCAAAATAATAGATGGCGAGATTTATTTTTATCAACCCAATCAGATAATCTATCTTTTTTCATATATTCGGCTGCGACCTTACCTTCACCAAAAGTCGTAAGATATCGAAACTCTGGACTCAACTGCCATCCTCTACGAGTATAGTAAGTTGGTGTTAATGTCGCATCTAAATTTGGAGCAATATTCCAATAAATTGGTTGAGAATAAAAATATCCTTCTCGACTAGAATGACCTACGCTCGGAATTAATAGACCTGAACGACGGCGGTCACCAATTGGGAATTGGATGTATGGAAAGTAAAATATTGGTACACCACCAATTTTAAAACGAGCATGCCATAATTCAGCATATTCATCTGACACATGTTGAATCATCTCATTGGCTTCTATTGACCAAGATTCATCATTTGGTAAACACGAAGTAAAAGTAGCATTTCTCATGACTCGTTTGTCATCTTCTACTGCAACATCTTCTGCGGTTCCTCGTCCTTGACGGCCCACTAATTGATAATCTGCATTATTAAAATTAGCATCTTTACTCAGTAAATTAAGTGTTGCATTAGTACCCTTTGCATTAATCAAATTATCTTGATAATTAAAATTACCATTCAAATAAGCAATTCGAGATTGCTTATCTCGTTGCTCAACTTTTACCTCATCCGCTAATACCATTCTCATACCCTGCTTGATACTTACATCACCAGTATAAGTTGCATCTGTGGGCTGATTAATTAAAGCTCGATCTGCTTCAATATAGATGGGTAATTGAGTTTGATCGCCAGTTTGTACAATTTCACCTCGAAATTGAGGTACGCCAGCTAAACATTGAGCCATAAGGTCAGCCATGGCATTATTGCTATAAAAAGCACCAATGATTGACATGGTAAGGAGACTATAATGGTGTTGTTTCATAACATTGTCCTGTCATTAATAACGTATAAAGTATTAAAATCCATTTATCTAACCGCTCATATAAAGCAGTTCATATTAAATAATTCTTGAAAACTGTTGTCTTTTAGCCTGTTGTCTTGAATAAATATCAAAGCACATGCAAATATTACGAATAAGTAAACGTCCTCGAGATGTCACTGAAATAGATTTTGAATCAATTTCTAATAGCCCATCTCTTGCTAAAGGTGCTAATAAAGATAAATCCTCAGCAAAATATTTTTTAAAATCAATTCCATAAATCTTTTCAACTTTTGCGTACTCTAATTGAAAATTACAAATTAACGCTTTAATGACATCTCTCCTTAAGCAGTCATCTTTAGTCATTACCAACCCTTTATGCAAAGCAATGCCTCTATTCTCAACTTCAGTGTAATATTGTTTTAATTCTTTATGATTTTGAGCATAACTATCACCAAGTAAACTGATAGCAGAAACCCCCATACCTAACAGATCAGCATCTTCTTGTGTAGTGTATCCTTGGAAATTACGATGTAAAACACCATTCTTTTGAGCAACCGCTAATTCATCAGTCGGTTTTGCGAAATGATCCATACCAATAAATTGATAACCAGAATTACTCAAAGTTTCGATTGTTTTCTGTAGGATTTCTAACTTTGTTTCAGGCTTAGGTAACATTTCATCTTTAATTTTTATTTGAGCTGCGAAGCGACTAGGTAAGTGCGCATAGTTAAATATACTCATTCTATCTGGATTAAGCTCAACAACCTTTTGTAGGGTAAACATAAAGCTATCAACTGTTTGATTAGGTAATCCATAAATTAAATCGATATTGGTTGAAACAAACTTTAACTCTTGGGCACGTTTCATCAATGCAAAAATAAAGTCTTCATCTTGCTCTCTATTTACTAATTTTTGTACTTCTTTATTGAAATCTTGGATACCCATGCTAATACGATTAAATCCAATCTCTCGCAGATGATCTAGCATACTTAATTCGATTTCACGCGGATCCATCTCAATACTAATTTCAGCTTGTTCACTGATATTAAAGTGTTTTCTGAGCATAGCCATCAAGCGTAAAGATTGATCTTCATCTAAATAAGTTGGTGTCCCCCCCCCCCAATGTATTTGAGTCACTATTCTATTTTCAAAAAGAGGAGCTCTATAACGAATTTCTTTTTCTAGATAATCCAAATACGTATCCACTTTATGCTTGTGTCGAGTAATAATCTTATTGCATGCACAAAAATAACAAAGCTTATGGCAAAAAGGAATATGAACATACAGAGATAACGGTTTATTTGGATATTGAGCTGCTGCAATCTTAAAATCATCGTCATTATACGATTCGTTAAACTCCAATGCAGTCGGATAAGAAGTATAACGAGGGCCTGATTGATTATATTTCTGAATAAGATTCAGATCCCAAATAATTTCTGACATATAGATAACCTACTTCAATACTTTTTTAAATTGTTCAATCTCGATTATGAGCTGATATAATTCAATTTTAATTTTTTCTTCTAATTCTACTTCTTTAGATTCTCTTTCTAAATCAAGCTTCATTCTCTCGTTACGTTTTAATTGTTTTCGTGCATCCAAAATAGGCATATCTTCAACAACTTGATATAGCTCCCACATTGCTGGAAAATTTTTCAGTGATTTTCCTAATACATCAAGCAAAGGTTTTAAACGTAATACACCTTCAGAAAGATCACATTGATCACTTAGCATCGCTTTAGCAATAATCTCAATGCTTTCACTAACCTTATAATAACGTTCATGTTGAGCCAGCTTTAGTTTGTTCTTATTCTGATTTAATTTCATGAATAAACTAATAGCATAACCTGCCATTGAAACAACAATCAAAACTGCTAATACGATTAAAAAAAATCTAAACATAATTATTCACGAAATTTATTAATATCTAATGTTTCAAATTGACGTAATAAATCTTCTTCGCTCTCTTCTTCATCTTGAATACCCAGTTCTTCCATTAATTGATGAACTCGATCTAAACATTCATCTACAAATTTTTGATCATTAGCAGATAATCTTTTACCCGTCTCTAAATCATCTAAAAGTTGATTTAGGCACTCATTATTTTCTAATTGTTCTAATTCGATTTCTGGCAAAAGTGGTGCTTTTTTTGGAATAATGTCTACCTTAGGAATAACCTTACCCTTTTCTGGTTTATTCACAAACTCGACCATAAGTGGCACTTTTTTACGACTACCAATGCGCGGATCTTTTATCTCTTTTCCCATTCCTTTTTTTTGTTCAGAACCATCATTAAAACGCGATCCAGAAGGTAATCCTTTATGTTTTTTTTTCTTCTTTTCTTCTCTTGATTGAAGATCTAATTCATAACGAGTTGGTTTACGTTTTTTTGTGGTAGGATGAACAATCTCCAACGATTTATCTGCTTTCCTAATCGGCATAACATCTGTTATACGACGTGTTTTTTTTGTACGACTCATAGTCTCTTTATAGTAGTAATGAAAATAGTGATCGATTGTATCATTAACTAAGAGGAATGAAAAACGAGGAATAATGAATACTGTAAGCGATGAGATCTCTCAATTTATTTACTGTTTATAAAATTGACTACTTATCAATGTATAAACAATTATTCCACTTCTCTTCTCCATATCAATGTTGCCATTCTCCCTGTTTTACCATCTCGACGATAAGAAAAGAAAGATTGACTCTCACTATAAGTGCAATGTTCGCCACCCGTAATATCAGTAATACCTAATTTATTCAACCGTTGCTGAGCTAATTGGTAAATATTACAAAGGAACTTACCGCTTGCAGTTTTATCTTCAACAAAAGCAAGATTTGCCTTTGAATCAACCGCACAAAACTGCTCCCTGACTTCATTACCAACCTGAAAAATAGAAGGCCCAATGGCAGGTCCAAACCATGCGGAAATATTTGGAGGAGATGATTTAAACTTCGCAACTGTTTCTTCTAATACACCATCACATAAACCTCGCCAACCTGCATGAGCAGCTGCAATTTCTGTGCCATCTTTACTGCAAAATAGTACTGGCAAACAATCAGCTGTCATCACTAAACAAACTTGGTTGGGCTGATCAGTGTAAACCGCATCAGCTTCTAAATCATTACCCTCGTATGGTAAAGTGAGGACTTTGGTGCTGTGGGTTTGAGTTAAGAAAGTAGGAAAATGAGGCAATTGAGCCTGCTCTACTAACTGTTTTCTATTCATTAGAACAGACTCTGGTATATCTCCAACATGATCACCTAAATTAAAGCTATCAAAAGGTAGCTCACTAACGCCTCCTTCTCTCAATGTGGTTAATGCTTGAATATTCGTTGGAACGGACCAAGTTGGAATAATATACTTCATACATTCTCCTATTTTCTTAGAGCGATTGCTTCAATTTCAATACCCACGTCTTTTGGTAAACGTGCAACTTCTACACAAGAGCGTGCTGGAAATGTTTCATGTTTATTTTCAATAAAGAAGGCTTCATATTCTGCATTCACTTTATTAAAGTCATTCAGATCTTTTAAAAATATTGTAATTTTTACAATATCACCTACTGTTAAACCAGCTTGGATGATAATTGCTTTGATATTTTCTAACGATTGGCGAGTTTGTTTTTCAATCTCTGCTGCCACTCCACCTGTTTTAGGGTCAACAGGAATTTGCCCTGATGTAAAAACTAAATTACCTAAATCAACCGCTTGTACATAAGGTCCTATTGCTTTAGGCGCATTTTCAGTATGAATAACTTTTGACATATAATTCTCCTTAATTTCAATATAGATGCATAATAAAGACAAAAGCTAGTTTGAAAGGTTTTACCTCATTTGTAAATAGCCTATAATCATCAATAATTTTTACAAAAAAATGAGCAAATCTTACCGCTTGCAAGGAATATTTATGAGCATTACTGTTACAGAAATTGTATTACATCAACTCCACCAAACTAGTGATGAGCCACCACAATTAACTACTGTATTACGAGATAATTTACTCACCATTACACCTGAAGTAGAACAGATGATGCTACAACTTCATCAAGCCTACCAAGGTAAATCCAAAGCTTATGGTGTCTTCAAGTCCGAATCAGTATTTGCTCAACAACTTAATCGATTACTAGAACAAGAAACTGATTTTTTACCTTTTAGCCATAGTAGTGCAAAAATGCTGGCCTCTGAACTAGGAAAATATACTTTTGCATCGGGTGGTACATTTATTTTGTGCCGCTATACTTTTCTAGCAACTGAATATTTATTTGTTGCATTGATTGATAGTCGTAGCTCAATGCTTGTGGATGATAAATTAGATATTAAACGTACTGAATATTTAGAAATTAACCAATACGATATAGCTTGCCGTATCAATTTGACTGAATTAAAAATGAATGCAAAATCTAATCGTTATTTAACTTTTATAAAAGGGCGAGTAGGTAGAAAAGTAGCAGACTTTTTTATGGATTTTCTTTCCGCAGAAGAAGGCCTCAATCCGCAATTACAAAACCAAACATTATTACAGGCAGTGAGTGATTATTGTGAACAAGGTGAACTTGATAAATCACAAACTCAAGCGGTAAAAAAACAAGTATTCGATTATTGTAAAGAACAAATTAATACAGGTGAAGAAATTACATTACAAGAGCTTTCCGCTACTATTCCAACCTTAAATGACAAGGATTTTGCGACCTTTACCTCTACTCAAGAATATGGATTAGAAGAAACGATTCCGCCTGTACGCAACACACTCAAAACGCTGACTAAATATTCTGGTTCAGGGAAAGGTGTTACCCTAACATTTGATGCAGATTTATTGAATCAGCGCATTATTTGGGATGAACTAAACGATACATTAACTATCAAAGGACTACCTGCAAATTTACGCGATCAGCTAATGCGTAATAAATAATGGTATTTTTCAAGCTCTTTCGGTATGATCGAACCAATTATTTGAAACCAAAGGTTATGTAACTATGAAAATGAAATCACTTGTAGCAGTACTGCTTCTTTCTTTAGGCATCAGTGCTTGTTCTACTTTAGAAAAAGTTGTTTATCGTATTGATGTTCCGCAAGGTAACTATTTAGAACAAGATAAAATTGACCTATTAAAAGTTGGGATGAATAAAGAGCAAGTGCATTACGTCCTCGGAACACCTTTACTCAATAATATGTTCGAAAAAGACCGTTGGGATTATGTATTTATAAAACGTGAAGGACACAATGATCCTATTCAACATCTTCTACAAATTTACTTCGACTCAAAAGGCTTAGTCAAAGAAATTAAATTAGACAGTCCCATTACTGATGAGCAAGAAAAGCAGAATTCTGGATGGTTTTCTGGGTGGTTTTAAGTCACAAGATGATATAACTATTCCCGAATATATTTAATAAATATATTCGGGAATTTAAATCAATAATCTAACTCATCTTTATACATTAAATAATCTGCTTTAAGTGCTTCAATTAACTCAATAAAGTCATCTGGAAGTGAGGCATGCCATTCCATTAACTCCCCTGTAATAGGATGTTCTAGACGTAACATTGCAGCATGAAGGGCTTGTCGTTTAAAATTCCTTAATACAGAAAGGAACTCTTCACTTGCTCCTTTTGGGGGTCTCGGGCGTCCACCATAAAGTTGATCACCGAGTAATGGATGAGCAATATGAGCCATATGCACACGAATTTGGTGTGTACGTCCAGTTTCTAATCTTAAACGTAAACGAGTGTAGTTGCGAAAACGTTCCATAATACGATAATGAGTTACCGCAGGTTTACCCATTGGATGAACAGACATTGCAATACGTTTAGTGGGATGTCTTGCCATTGGCTCATCTACTTTGCCTCCCTGCGTCATCACCCCACTTGCAACAGCTTCGTATTCTCGTGTGATCTTACGTTTTTGTAATGCGGTAACTAAATGTGTTTGAGCAGGAACAGTTTTGGCCACAACCATAAGTCCTGTTGTATCTTTATCTAAGCGATGCACAATACCCGCTCTAGGAACTTCTGCTATTTGAGGATAATAATGCAATAAAGCATTAAGAATGGTACCATTTGGATTGCCTGCACCAGGATGAACTACAAGATCTTTAGGTTTATTAATCACCAAAATATCATCATCTTCATACACAATATTTAAAGGAATATCTTCTGGCTCAAAACGAATTTCATCTTCAAGCTCAGCTTGCACTTCAACTAGTTCTCCGCCAAAGACCTTCTCTCTTGGTTTATTAATGATTTTACCATTTACACTTACTTGATTATTTTCTATCCAAACTTTTAAACGAGAACGTGAATAATCAGGAAATAGCTGTGCTATTGCTTGATCGAGTCTTACTCCCAATAGATCATTGGTTACTTCTGCTTGTAAAGTAATTTTTTGAGTCATTATATATAAAATTCCAACTAAGGTTTTGTTATTAAGTAATATTTAATAAGATGAATAGTACCATTTTTTATATAAACTTTGTGAATAATAGTGAGTTAAACTTAATAAATTTTATTCAAAACAATTCTATAGACTTAACTCAAATTAGACTACTTGTTGTAAAGCCATTTTTAACTCATTTAGATAAAATATTAAATTATGATTTTCTTATTAAGTGATGTCCGATAGAATAGTACTACTTTTTACATGAACTTTGCGAACAATAGTAAGTCAGATTCGGTTACATTGACTTTTACCCGCAAACACTTTTATAGGTACATTATTATGCGCAAATTAACGCCACTTCTTTCTCTTGCTCTTGCGAGTTTAGTTATAGCAGGATGCTCAAGTTCTGAAACTAATGAATTTGAAGGTATTCCTGCCCAAGATCTTTACAATCAAGGACAAACCTATTTACAAGATGGCGATTATAATAATGCTATCCGTTACTTAGATGCGATTGATGTTCGAGGACAAGAGGGTGCTTATGGTGAACAAATACAGTTAAGTATGATTTATGCTCAATATAAATCAGGCGAGTATTATAAGGCGTTAGATGCCGCCGAGCGATTTGCAAGAACCTATCCTGATAGTGCCTCTATGGATTATGTTTTTTATCTTGCAGGTTTGAGTAATGCTCGTTTGAGCGATAATTGGATTCAAGACTTTTTTAAAGTTAATGATTCAAAACGTGCAATGGATAATGTTCGTAATGCTTATGGTAATTTCCAAACCATTGTACAGCATTATCCTCAAAGTCAATACGTTCAAGATGCTCAGAATTGGATGGTTTATTTAAAAAATCGTTTAGCAGAACATGAGTTTGGGATTGTTAAATTTTATATGAAGAGAGATGCTTATGTAGCAGCCGCTAACCGTATACAAGAGCTAATACGCCTTTATCCTGACAGTAAAGCTGCACATGATGCATTACCATTGTTACAAGAATCTTTTGAAAAAATGAAGATTGCTGATTCAGCACAAAAAGTTGCACAAATGATCGAAGCGGATAAAGATCAAGATTTCCCTAAAATAGTAAAACCATCTTATAGTGCACAATTCTAAACCTACCATGTACTAAACCTTTTTTATGCTATGGGGGCGAATAATGCCCCTATACCCTTTATGAATGAGTAAACAGAATGAAAATTTTAGGTATTGAAACCTCATGTGATGAAACTGGGGTTGCTATTTTTGATGAAGATAATGGACTTATTGCTAATCAACTATATAGTCAAATCGAAATGCATGCCGATTATGGCGGTGTTGTGCCAGAGTTGGCATCTCGCGATCATATCCGCAAAACATTACCACTCATTCAAGCAGCATTAAAAGAAGCTAATCTAACCGCTTCTGATATTGATGGTATTGCCTATACTTCAGGTCCAGGACTAATAGGGGCTTTATTAGTAGGTTCAACTATTGCTCGTTCCCTTGCTTATGCATGGAATATACCAGCTCTTGGAGTTAATCATATGGAAGGACATTTATTAGCTCCTATGTTAGAGGAAACCCCTCCAGAATTTCCATTTATTGCATTATTAGTTTCGGGTGGGCATACTCAACTCGTCAAAGTAGATAACATTGGAGAATATGAATTATTAGGTGAATCCATTGATGATGCTGCAGGAGAAGCGTTTGATAAAACGGCAAAATTATTAGGGTTAGATTATCCAGGAGGTGCTGCTCTCGCTAAATTAGCTGAGCAAGGAAACCCTGATAGATTTACTTTCCCTCGACCAATGACAGATAGACCAGGGCTTGATTTTAGTTTCTCTGGGCTAAAAACGTTTGCAGCAAATACCATTAATACCCACTCAGATAATGAAGGGCATCTAGATGAGCAAACTCGTTGTGATATTGCTTATGCATTCCAAGATGCTGTTATTGATACGTTACTTATAAAATGTCGTAGAGCATTACAACAAACAGGTTATAACCGTTTAGTTATTGCGGGTGGAGTTAGTGCAAATAAAAAATTGAGAGCTGATTTAGCAGAGTTAATGAAAAAACAAGGAGGAAAAGTCTTCTATCCTAGACCTCAATTCTGCACAGATAATGGGGCAATGATTGCTTATGCAGGTTTTATGCGATTAAAAAATAATGAGTATAGCGATCTATCTATCAATGTTAAACCTCGTTGGCCAATCACAGAGTTACCAAGTATTTTTGCTTAGTAACTTTATCTTTTTTAAACGATCACTATAAAAATATCTTCTATTATAGTGATCTTTTTTGCTCCAAAATTTTTTAAAAGCAAGCTTAAGATCTTTTCTTTATCAATTAAAATAATAACAAATGCCTTGTATCTCAATACTCAATCTACTTAATTTTAATCAAAAATTAAATAGATCTATATGAGTTTTGCACAGCCTGAAATTGTCAAGATATAAATACATAATTTTTTTTATTATTTTTGATAGCGATCTCTAGAAAAATATTAACTTATTGATTTTAAATGAAAAGTTATTTTACAGCCAATTTTTATAATATTGCCAAGAGTCTAGAGTTCATCAAGGATCTGAGCATTTAGAAAAAAGTTACTCACAAAGTTATCCACAGATTTTGTGGATAGAAAAATAGGACAAAAATCCTATTTTTTTCTCGATTTAATGAATAACAACGGTGGACGATGTCTAAGATCCTTAAATTCATTATGCCACTGGGGAAGATCTTGCAACATTGGCTCTTCAACTTTTTCAATCATAAATCCAGATTCGATGAGTTGATTACATAATGTAGCAAAAGTACGATGATAGGTTTTAAAAGATTGTTTAAACCAATTTCTATCTCGCTCCCCTTCTTCGCGATAATAATTAAGTCGATAAGCGACTTGCTGCTTATTTTCATCTTTTTCCCAGCGGTTCCCTTCTCTAAAACAGGTTGTTATCGGATGTTCTTGGGAGAAAATAAGTTGCCCATTGGAAACTAATTTTTTTGAAATTTTATTAAGTAATGCAGGGAAATCCTCAATATAATGGAAAGCAAAAGAGCTAGTAATAAAATCAAATTCTTCTTCCACAATTTGATCGAGATCTTCCATAGGCAAACAATAGAAGTTATAAGCGGTCGGATCTTGATGATGTTTTGCAAATGTATCCTTTGCTTCGGCTAGCATCGATTCTGATAGATCTAGTCCAACAACTAATTTAGCTCCTAACTCTAGATAATGATCTAAATGAGCACCTACCCCACAACCAAGGTCTAGCACTTTCTTACCTTTTAAATTAGGCAATAATGAAAACATCGTTGGTTTTTCGATGATTTCATTCACACTAATTGGATTTTCTCGCAATTTGAGATAACGTTCGAAAAAAATAGGGTTATCGTAAATACTTTTTTGCATCTGTTACAACCTATTGTTTTTCTAAGTTTGCCATCTTCGCAATAAGCCATTTTATGCCTTGATTAACGAAAGCAATCTGTAAACGAGTTTGCTCACCACTCCCTTCAACATTAACAATGGTGCCAATACCAAATTTAGCGTGTTTTACTTTTTGCCCCATCTTCCATTCATTTTGAACCATAGAGCTGATACTAGCGGTCGGTTTCACCTGTTTATTTGCAAAAAACGTTGCAGGACGATTAATATTGCCACGCAATCTAACTTCTCGAATATGTTTTTCTGGCAATTCTGCAATAAAACGTGAAGGTAAGTGACGCTCTTCTTTACCATACAATCGACGACTTTCCGCATAGCTTAAGGTTAATTTTCGTTTTGCTCGAGTAATACCAACGTAAGCTAGACGACGTTCTTCTTGTAAACGCCCTTCATCAAAACTCATTCCACTTGGGAAAATACCTTCTTCTACCCCGACAATAAACACACGAGGAAACTCCAAACCTTTAGCAGAGTGCAATGTCATTAATTCCACATAATCTTGATGTGGGGAAGCCTGTGTTTCACCAGCTTCTAGCGATGCGTGGGTTAAGAAAGCGGTTAGATCGCTCATATCTTCTGCTTCTTCAGGTTTTACAAACTCTTTAGTCGCACTGACTAGCTCCGCCAAGTTTTCGATTCTCACTTCCCCTTTTTCGCCTTTTTCTTGCTTATACATTTCATATAAGCCTGATTTTTTAATCACAAAATCAGTTTGTTCAGATAATGACATTTGTTCGGTTTCTTGCTCAAGGGCATTGATGAGCTCCACAAAACGTAATAAAGCAGAGGCGGCTCTGCCAGATAAATTTTCATCTTGCACACCAATTTGAATGGCTTGCCAAAGGGTAACTTGGCGAGTACGAGTCAATTGACGCAATGTTTCTAAGGTACGATCACCAATCCCTCTTGGTGGAGTATTGATAACACGTTCAAAGGCGGCGTCATCTTGGCGATTAGAGATTAAACGTAAATAAGCTAATGCATCTTTGATTTCTTGACGTTCGAAGAATCGCATACCGCCATAGATACGGTAAGGGATGTTGGCTTGAATTAAGGCTTCTTCAATGACACGTGATTGGCTATTACTACGATAAAGTATCGCACATTGATTCAATTCACCTTCATCTTCTTTCCATTGCTTAATTTGTGAAGCGACAAATCGAGCTTCATCTAATTCATTAAAGGCACAATAAATATCAACGGGATCACCATCGCCACTATCCGTCCATAAATTTTTACCTAATCGATTATCGTTATTTGAAATCAATCCATTTGCTGCATTTAAGATATTACCCGTTGAACGATAATTCTGCTCTAGTCGAATAGTTTGTGCATTTGGGTAATCTTCTAAAAAGCGTTGAATATTCTCAACTTGCGCCCCACGCCAACCATAAATAGATTGATCATCATCACCCACAATCATTACCTTGCCTGTTTCGCCTGCGAGTAGTCGAATCAGATCATATTGGATATTATTGGTATCTTGAAACTCATCGATCAAAATTTGCTGAAAGCGTTGTTGATAGCGTTGGAGGATATGCGGATTATTTTTCAATAATTCATAAGTGCGGATCAGCAATTCAGCAAAGTCTAATAACCCTGCTCGATCACAAGCATCTTGATAGATTTGATAGATTTGCACTAATTTTTTTGTATTTTGATCTTCAGAATGATCGATATCTTTCGCTCTTAAGCCTTTATCTTTTTGTGCATTGATAAACCAGCCCACTTGTTTTGGAGGGAAATGTTTTTCATCAATATTGTGTAATTTTAAGAGACGTTTGATTAGGCGATTCTGATCTTCACTATCCATAATTTGAAAATCTTGAGGAAGATTGGCATCCAAATAGTGAGAGCGTAGCAAGCGATTGGCGATGCTATGGAAAGTGCCTACCCACATTCCAAATAGACGATGATGTGTAGATTGAGATAAGGTATGTTCAATACGATGTCGCATTTCAGCGGCAGCTTTATTAGTAAAAGTTACCGCTAAAATGTTGGATTCTGGAATATTCTCTACACCGATAAGCCAAGCGATACGATGTGTCAGCACGCGAGTTTTACCACTCCCTGCCCCAGCTAGTACTAAATAATTTCCATTAGGTGCAGCAACTGCTTCTCGTTGTTTATCGTTTAAGCCATCAAGTAATAAAGAAAAGTCCATCGTTATATCTCTGTTGTTTATGAATACCTTGCTCATTCAAACAAGGTATTTTAATAATGTTTTTTTATACAGTAGAGACTATTATAACGACAAAAATCTAAATTAACAGTAAGTTTATCTCAATGATAATTGAAATATTACCGCTTCAGCTTGGCAACTAAAATTGAATACCGAATGTAGCAAATATCCTTGTTCAACTTGCTTGATTTCACTTTGAATATCACAAGGTTCGCTTTCGATATTACGTGCTTTGTCAATTAACCCTTTTAAGGTTTTTTGCGCTTCTTCTTCATTTGTGTAGGTATTTTCAACGATAACTTGGCTTTCTTCATTATCAAACATCGCTGTATCTTTTGGTTTGCACCCATATTTACAACTTTCTACTTGATCACTTAATGTTTTTGTCATAATCCATTTCCTTTCATAATTCACTACGAATAGTCTATCAAATTATTAAGTAGCAAATATTGAGTCAGAACAAGATTTAACTTTATTATAAAAATCAGGTAGAGTAGGCTCATTTTGTCGATCATAATAATTCAAATATGCTACGTCGATTTATCCAACTCTCTGCGTGGATGATTTATCTCATCATCATAATGCTATACGGCTTTAGCCTGTGGGCATTGTTTGAATATCGCACCAATGAAACCTATTGGTCATTTAGCGAAGTATTTCAAATTCTCAAACAAAGTCTATTACAAGCTAGCCTTTCTGCTATTTTATCGACATTTCTCGGCATATTACTCGCTCGTAGCTTGTTCTATTTAGATTTTTGGGGCAAATCTTTTCTGTATAAAATTATCTCTTTTGCTTGGGCATTACCTTCATTAGTCGTCATTTTTGCCGTTATTGGCGTGTGGGGAAATGCAGGATGGATTGCTCAATTTGTACAATTCCTTGGCTTTGAGTGGGATTTTCAACTCTACGGCTTACAAGGTATTTTACTCGCCCATCTCTTTTTCAATATTCCCTTGGCAACTAAGTATTATTTAGAAGGGTTGCATCTTATTCCAAGCAATCAACACCAATTGGCTTCACAACTAAATTTAACGGGATGGCATTATTTTAAAATTGTTGAGTGGCCAACGCTCAAAAGCATCCTACCTTATACCTATACCAACATTTTCCTCGTATGTTTTACTAGTTTCCCGATTGTATTGATGTTAGGTGGAGGACCAAAATATAGCACTTTAGAAGTTGCAATTTATCAAGCGGTCACTTTCGAGTTTGATTTTGCAAAAGCGGTGATGCTGATTATGGCACAAATTGTTGTCGGCATTGGTTTACAAATTGTGATGGATATTGCAACCAAATTTACCTTTACACATTCCCGTGATGAATCACAACCAAGTGGCATCATCTGGAAAGTTCGTATGACGGGGATAAAAAAATGGGTATTGCAAGCAATCCTTATTATTATTGCCACCTCAATTGTTGTACCATTATTAAATGTGATTTGGGTTGGAATCTCGGTGGGTGATTTCTTCACTCGCTTAAGTAGCCTATTATTATGGAAATCAGCCCTGTTCTCACTAATATTAAGCCTAATTTCATCCTTTATCGTTATTTTAATTGCTTACGTCATTGCCTTAGAGGCTCGTCAGCTCGCATACCGAAATAAAAAACTAGGGCAAAGTATCTTATCTAGCGTAGCAACCTATCCATTAATAATGCCTGTTTTTATGCTTGCGGTTGGATTATTTCTATTATTGATGAATGTAGAACTAAATACGTTTGACTTATTAATTTTGGTCGGAATCTGTAACGGGCTAATGTTATTGCCGTACATCTACCGCTTAATTTTTTCAGCGATGTGGAAATCACTAGTTTCTCACGATAAATTAGCTACAAGCTTAGGTTTAAAAGGCTTAAAACGTTGGTGGATTGTGGAAAAGTATTACCTAATCCGACCGCTTAGAAATGCTTTTGCTTTGTCTATGGCATCAAGTTTAGGAAGTTTTTCTGTGATCGCTTTCTTTGGAAGCCCCGACTTTAGTACCTTACCTTATTTACTTTATCAACAGCTAGGAAGTTATCGAATGGAAGATGCCTCAGTAACAGCACTAATACTGATGCTGTTTGCCTTTTTACCTTTTGTATTGATTGAACAAAAAGAGAATACCCAATGATTAATTTAAATGTAGAGTTTGATTACCCTGATTTCCCCATGCAATTCAATTTACAGGTAAAAAAAGGTGAACGAGTTGCCATTGTCGGCGAAAGTGGTGCGGGAAAAAGTACCTTACTTAATTTGATTGCTGGATTTGAACAAGCTGATCGTGGAGAATTATGGCTAAATGGCGAAAATCATTTTTCCACAGAGCCAGCACTTCGCCCTGTATCTATGCTATTCCAAGATAATAACCTTTTTCCCTATTTAACTGTTCAACAAAATATTGGATTGGCACTCATATCCAGTTTAAAGCTAAATACTCAACAGCAAAAACAAGTTACTGAAATTGCCAATAAAATGGGAATCGGAGATTATCTTTCCCGTCGTGCTGATTCTCTTTCAGGTGGACAAAAACAACGGGTAGCGCTTGCTAGAACATTGTTAAGAGATAAACCAATTCTATTGCTTGATGAACCTTTTTCTGCTCTTGATCCTTTACGTAGACAAGAATTACAACAGTTAGTCAAAGAGATCTGTGAAGAACAAAACCTAACATTATTGATGGTGACCCACCAACTTGATGAAGTCAAAAATTTATTTGATACAGTCATCACTTTAGAACAAGGAAAAATAAAAAATTGACTCAATATTAAAAATCAATAAATTAAGTATATATTACCTTCATTTTATGATTAAGAATGTATTGATTACCTAGTCAAAGAGTTCTTTTTTTAGTAGTATTGGAAAATTAATATCTTTTCAAAATAACAAGAGGTTATCGTGCCAAGTCGTGATTATGCAGTACGCAAAAAAAATAAAAAAAGTGGCAATAAACTGATTATTTTATTGGCTATTATCTTTCTGGCCGTTATTAGTGGGATCGCATTATGGTTATTACAAAAAAGTAGCCCACCAAAATCAGTCCACTTAACTCAGCAAGTACAAACAAATACAAATACGAAACATGAGTTACCTAGTCGGCCAGAAGAAGTCTATAGTTATATCCGAGACCTAGAAACTCGAGAAGTTCCTGTTGATAAAAACTCTACTCTTGCAAAATTAACCAAAGAACAAGAAGAACAAATCATCAAACAACGAGAACTAGAACAGCGTAAACTTGAACAATTATCACAACAAACTCAACCAAAACAAGCTAAACCTGAGTCTGCTTTAATGGAAAATAATACACAAGTAACGAGAAATAGTATTGATAAAAAAATCCTTGAAGAGAAAAAACAAATGGAAGCAAAAAAACAACGTGAGTTAGCTGTTCAAAAAGAGAAAGAAAAGGAAAAACAACAACAAATTGTGACAGCTAAACCAGCCTCTACATTATCAACTCAACAAAAATCATCTTCAGTTCAATATGGCTTACAATGTGGAGCTTTTAAAAATAAAGCTCAAGCAGAAAACATGCAGGCTCGTTTAGCTATGGCTGGTTATAATGCAAGGATTAACAGTAGTGCTGAATGGAATCGTGTTGTAGTTGGCCCAATTGGTGATAGAGCTACGGCATCAGCTGCATTATCTAATGCAAGAAGTGTAGCTGAATGTTTAATCGTTCGTATGTAAGAATAATAGCAAGATAAATCAATTTAAAAATTATTTAGCAACATTTCCGATCTATTGAGCATACTAATCGTATAAATATTATTATAGATAAAAGAGGAAACGTTACTCATTTTATACTAGCGGTTTAGGGAAAATTAAGCTCATTTAAATTGTATAATACACTTGTACTAGAGTTTAATATGGGTAGTGCTTAACAAGATCTTTTATGTTTGCCGAACTTGTTGAAGAAGCACAGAAAAATGTTGGCAAACATCCTAATATTGATTTACTGCTTAAAGTTGTAAAGCATAACCTAAATTATCGATTACAACCGATAAGTAAGTAACCATTTATCTTCATTGTTAAGGATACATTATGAAATCAAGTACATTAAAACTCTCTACACTTACAATTTGTGCAACTTTAGCCTTATCAGGCTGTGTTGCAACAAATCAAGATTCTGGCGAGGCTGTTTTACAACAACAATCTGTTTTAGGGATTAACTGGGTTCAGGAATCTGGCGAATACCAAGCATTAGCTCATCAAGCATTTAATACTGCAAAATTTACATTTGATCATGCAAAAGTAGCAAAAGGTAAAAAGAAAGCTGTTGTTGTTGATCTTGATGAAACAATGATAGATAACAGTCCTAATGCTGGCTGGCAAGTTAAAAATAATAAAGGATTTGATAGTGCAGCTTGGACTCGCTGGGTAAATGCAAAACAAGCTAAAGCAATTCCTGGAGCTATTGAGTTTAATAACTACGTTAATAATCATAAAGGAACCGTATTTTATGTCTCAAATCGTAAAGATAATGATGAAAAGAAAAGTACAGTAGAGAATTTAAAACAGCTTGGTTTCCAAGGCGTGAATGAGCAAACCCTTTATTTGAAAAAAGATAAATCAAATAAATCTGAACGCTTTGAAGAAATTGAAAAACAAGGCTATCAAATTGTTCTTTACATTGGAGATAACCTAAATGACTTTGGTGATGCTACTTACCATAAAACTAATGCTGAACGTCGCTCTTTTGTAAAATCAAATAGTAAATTATTTGGTAGTAAATTCATCATATTACCTAACCCAAACTATGGTGATTGGGAAAGTGCTATTTTTAACTATGATTACAGCCGTACACCAGAACAAAAAGCTAAAGCAAGAATGGATGCTATCAATGCTTGGGATGGCAAATAAAATCCTAAATATAATTTTATCATTCTAGTTAAGAAGGGAGCAAAAGCTCTCTTCTTTTTTGCCTAATTATTTTTAAAAAGCTTGATCTTTTTTTAATAGGCAGTATTATCTCGTCCTTATTTTTTTACATTGGGTTCCCTCACCCCAATCAACTCAGCAAATAAAAAGGAAAGAAAATGAATATTTTTGCTTACTTTTCTGATCGCCAGAAACGTCGATCTTTAGTGTTACTTTCACTTTTTCACATCTTCATCATTACTATCAGTAATTATTTAGTTCAAATTACTTTTGAGATAGATATTCCATTTACCGATTCAGTAATCCCAACTACCTGGGGAACCTTTACCTTTCCATTTGTATTTTTAGCAACGGATTTAACTGTTCGAGTATTTGGTGCAGACTTAGCAAGAAAAATTATTTTGGTTGTAATGATCCCTGCTTTAATTGTGAGTTATCTTGTGTCAGTCCTGTTTTTTGAAGGTCAATTTCAAGGTTTTGCGACACTCACTGAATTTAATACTTTTGTATTTCGTATTGCTTTTGCTAGCTTTGTTGCTTATATAGTCGGGCAGTTAATGGATATTTTTGTTTTTAATCGCTTACGTCAAGGAAAACAATGGTGGTTAGCGCCTGCAAGTTCTACTGTTTTTGGTAGTCTTGTTGATACTTTTGTATTCTTCGCCGTCGCATTTTATCAAAGCGATGACAGTTATATGGCTGATCATTGGTTCACTATTGGTTCAGTTGATTATTCATTCAAATTATTTGTTAGTTTAATTCTTTTCTTACCATTATATGGTGTATTACTTAATTTATTGATTAATAAGTTAAAATTATCTATAAAATAACATGGTACAAGCGGTAAGTTATCGTAAAACTTTTGCAATAACTGACCGCTTAATTATCCTCCGTGAATTATCACTTCAAAAAGAGTATAATCTCCTAACAATTAATTTTACTAAAAGAGATGGTTTTAATAATGAGTAATATTCCAATTAGATCCGAAGCTGAGATCGAAAAATTACGTATCGCTTGTAAATTAGCATCAGATGTTCTCATCATGATTGAGCCTTATGTAAAAGAAGGAGTTACAACTGGCGAGCTTGATCGAATTTGTCACGAATATATTGAGAAAGAACAGCAGGCTATTCCGGCTTGTCTTGGTTATCATGGTTTCCCAAAAGCGACCTGTATTTCACTTAATGAAGTTGTGTGTCACGGCATTCCTAGCGATGGCAAAAAATTAAAGAAAGGCGATATTATCAATATTGATGTCACAGTAATTAAAGATGGTTACTACGGCGATAATTCAAAAATGTATGTGGTGGGCGAACCAAGCATTAGAGATAAACGACTTATTGAGGTAACACAAGAATCACTCTATAAAGCCTTACATATCGTTAAACCGGGTATTCGTCTTAATGAAATAGGTAAAGTGATTCAACAATATGTTGAAAAAGAAGGTTTTTCTGTGGTACGAGAGTACTGTGGACATGGCGTGGGCGATGAATTTCATTGTGATCCTCAAGTATTGCACTACTATGCAGATGATGGTGGTATTGTATTACAAGAAGGTATGGTATTTACCATTGAACCGATGATCAATGCAGGTAAAAAAGAAGTTCGTTTAATGAATGATGGCTGGACGGTAAAAACCAAAGATCGTAGTCATTCTGCGCAATTTGAACATGAACTTGTAGTCACTAAAGATGGTTGCGAAATTATGACCATTCGTGATGAAGAAATTGAGTCAGGGCGTATTCAACGTTTTATGAAAAATAGCTAATAGCGTTATTCTATTTACACATAAAAAGCACCCTACTGGGTGCTTTTTCATATTAATAAAATATTCAATTATAAACTTTCAGTGAAAGTACGAGTGATAACATCACGTTGTTGTTCTGGTGTTAATGAGTTAAAACGAACAGCATAACCAGATACACGAATTGTTAATTGTGGATATTTTTCTGGATGTTTAACTGCATCTTCTAATGTTTCACGACGTAAAACGTTTACGTTTAAGTGTTGACCACCTTCTACTTTAATAGTTGGTGCGATATTTACTGGTACTTCACGGTATGCAATTTCACCTAATTCACTGATTGCAACAATTTGGTCTTCTTTAAAATCACCTTTTGCAACTAAACAACGAGCTTCATTTTTTTCATCATCTAACAACCAAAAAGAATTTAATAAGTTGTTATTTGCAGATTCTGTAATTTGTACACCTTTAATCATGTTTGACTCCTAGTAGGTCTATGTTGATATTATAAAAAAATTTTAATTATTCAAAAATTTTTGAATATTTTACTCTATGGATAAAAAAAAGCGAGAAATATTTGTTTATTTTTCACAAAAAGTTATTTTTGTACAAAAAATATACTTTAAAAGTATGGTATGATAATACCAAAGTAATGATTCTTAATTTAATAGAGATAACAATGGAAACATGGAAAGAAGCAATAGGGGATGAAAAATCCCAACCTTATTTTGAAAATATATTACGTTATGTACATACTGAAAGAGTAAAAGGAAAAATTATCTATCCGCCACAGAATGAGGTTTTTAGTGCTTTTTCACTTACTGAATTTGCCGACGTCAAAGTCGTTATTCTTGGACAAGATCCTTATCATGGGCCAAATCAAGCTCATGGACTCTCTTTTTCGGTCAAACCTGGTATTACTCCTCCACCTTCTCTTATGAATATTTACAAGGAACTCTCACAAGATATTCATTTTGAGATCCCAAAACATGGCTATCTTATCGAATGGGCAAAGCAAGGTGTGTTGATGCTTAATACTGTACTCACGGTCGAGCAAGGTAAAGCCCATTCTCATGCAAATATAGGATGGGAAACCTTTACAGATAAAGTCATCCATCAGCTTAACGAACAGCGTGAAAATCTTGTATTTTTACTCTGGGGAAGTCATGCTCAGAAAAAAGGACAATTCATTTATCGTAATAAACATTTGGTGCTAACTGCACCACATCCATCACCACTATCTGCTCATCGAGGCTTCTTCGGATGTCAGCACTTTTCAAAGACCAATCATTATTTAATGGAAAAAGGAATAAAAGAGATTAATTGGCAACTACCTTTAGAAGTATAAGCGGTGAGATCATTATATTATTTTGCAAAAGGCACTAACTCATGGAGTTTTGTGCCTTTTTATCACTGTTTACTATTCAGTATAACTCAATGGACGCAAATCTAATTTATCCATCAAAACTCTATCTTTATCTTCTTCAGGATTTTCGGTTGTTAATAATTTATCCCCATAGAAAATAGAATTTGCTCCCGCCATAAAACAAAATGCTTGCATAGATTCAGGCATTTCACCTCGACCTGCTGATAAACGAACAAAACTTCTCGGCATAGTGATTCTCGCCACAGCAATTGTTCTCACAAATTCAGTCCAATCTAAATCTTCAGCATCAGCCAAAGGCGTTCCTTCTACTTTAACTAATTGATTTATTGGTACGCTTTCTGGTTGAGGATCTAAGTTAGCTAAACTAGCAATTAAGCCTGCACGTTCTGGACGAGTTTCATTCATACCAACAATACCACCACAACACACTTTTAATCCGGCATTGCGCACTTTTCCTAACGTATCCATACGATCATCATGCCCACGAGTGTGAATAATTTGATCGTAACGTTCAGGATCCGTATCTAAGTTATGGTTGTAATAATCTAAACCTGCTTGTTTTAGATCTTCAGCCATACCTTCTTCTAGCATACCAAAAGTACCACAGGTTTCTAATCCTAATGCTTTAACAGCAGAAACGATACTAGAAACGGTTTCAATATCTTTTGGCTTCGGACCTCGCCAAGCTGCCCCCATACAGAAACGACTTGCACCTCTGGCCTTAGCTATTTTGGCTTTCTCAACAATCTCTTCAACATCAAGCATAGTTTGACGAGTTAGACCTGTGTCATAACGAGCTGATTGAGGACAATATTCGCAATCTTCAGGGCAACCACCAGTTTTTATCGACAGTAAAGTCGATAACTGAATTTCTTGTGGATTAAAATTTTCACGATGAACTTGTGCGGCTTTAAAGATTAAATCCATAAAAGGCATTTCAAATAGTTCTTCAACTTCACATTTCCGCCAATACTGAGCTGTCGGGTGAGGCGTAAGTTCACTCTTTGCTTTCAAACGTAAATTATAAGTTGTCATTGCCTATCCTTATTAAGCGCCGATACACTCAATCAGTTTTTACTACGGTATCGAGTATGTTGTTTTACTGCCTTACGAATTTGTCTTGCACTAGTACGGCGACGGTTTTTGGTCACATCTACTTTTGTTTCTGTTTCCGCTGGTAAGCCGACCAGATCTCTAAGATAATTAACTTGTTCAAGGTTCATTTCTTCCCAACCACCTCTTGGTAAGCTTTTTTCTAGTTTGATATTACCATAGCGAATACGAATTAAACGGCTGACTTGAATACCTTGTGATTCCCACAAGCGGCGAACTTCACGATTACGACCTTCAGTTAGTGTTACATCAAACCATTGATTTAATCCTGTTCCACCCACAACCTTTAATTGTTTAAAGCTTGCTGGCCCATCTTCTAACTGAACGCCTTTGCGTAAACGCTGTAACATCGCATCATCGACTTCACCAAATACCCTTACTGAATATTCACGCTCAACTTCGCGACTTGGGTGCATTAAGCGGTTTGCAAGCTCACCATCTGTTGTAAAGAGTAACAATCCTGACGTATTGATATCTAAACGTCCTACAGCAATCCAACGAGAACCAACAATACGCGGTAAACGATCAAAAACTGTTGCTCGACCTTCTGGATCTGAGCGAGTACACAGTTCCCCTTCAGGCTTATAATACATTAGTACACGGCAGACTTCTTTTTGAGCCGCTGTTAAATTAATTAAATGCCCATCAATACGGATTTTTGTACTTGAACTGATTTGAATACGATCACCTAATGTGGCGACTTTACCATCTACGCTGACACGACCTTGAGCAATTACTTGTTCGATTTCTCGACGAGAACCTTGCCCTGCTCGTGCCAGTACTTTTTGTAGTTTTTCACCTAATACTTTTGGTGTTTTACGATTCTCTGCAGATTTAGCATTATCTGATGGTTTCACTACTCTATCAGTCTGTTTCACCAATGGCTTTCTTGCTGAAGTATTTTTTGTTTGCAAATTTTTTGCTTGAACCGACCGCTTATCTGTTGTTGGTTTCTGAAATGTTGTCATTAAAATTCCTTATGTCGCTTTCACAAGCGTCTATGAATATGTTATGGATTTAATCTCATAACATATTAATTAAAAGGGGTTATATCCCCTGATCCTTGACGGATAATCTCTGGACTATCTCCAGTTAAATCAATTACTGTCGTTGGTGAAGGACCTAAATGGCCACCATGGATGATTAAATCTACCTGATGTTCTAAATATTCTCGAATTTGATCGGGATCTGATTGTGTCACCTCTTCATTAGGTAACATCAATGAACAGGATAAAATAGGCTCACCCAATCCATCGATTAATGCTAAAGCAATCGCATTATCAGGTACTCGAATACCTATTGTTTTTCGTTTAGTGAGTAATCGTCTTGGTACTTCTTTTGTTGCGGGAAGAATAAAAGTATAAGGATTCGGTACGTTATTCTTAATCAATCGATATGATTGATTCGTCACTAATGCGTAAGACGAAAGCTCTGATAAATCACTACATACCAACGTAAAATTATGGTTTTCAGGTAACTTACGAATAGCAACGATTCGATCCATTGCTTGTTTATTCCCTAAAGCACAACCAAGTGCGTAACCAGAATCTGTTGGATAAACTATTACCCCGCCCTTTTTAATAATATCAACGGATTGATTAATTAAACGAGTTTGGGGATTTTCTGGATGTATATAAAAGAACTGGCTCATTATACTTCTCGCATAAAAAAATTACTCAATGATAAAATTATACCCCATCTTCTAAAATTATCAGAAAAAAGATGAGGTATAGATAATATTACTCCACGGAGGAATCATTAAAACGTTCTATATGAGCACCTAATTGACGAAGTTTATCTTCGATATTTTCATAACCACGATCAATATGATAAATACGATCAACGATAGTTTCACCTTGAGCAATGCAACCTGCAAGCACCAGACTTATTGATGCTCTAAGATCTGTTGCCATTACTTGCGCGGAAGAAAGCTTCTCAACACCACGACAGATAGCAGTATTCCCTTCGATTTCTGCTTTTGCACCCATACGAATTAATTCAGGAATGTGCATAAAGCGATTTTCAAAAATAGTTTCAGTAATCTTACTTGTTCCATCAGCTATCGTATTAAGTAAAGTAAATTGAGCTTGCATATCAGTAGGAAAACCAGGGTGAGGCATTGTTCTAATATTAACTGCTTTAGGTCTCATTCTATGTGAATCTAAGGTAATCGTATCCTCAGAAACTTCAACGTCCATGCCTGCTTCTCTTAATTTTTCAATTACTGCATCTAATGTATCAGCTTTAGTTCCTTTACAGGTGATTTTGCCACCAGAAATAGCTGCAGCAATTAAAAATGTACCTGTTTCAATACGATCTGGCACGATATGATGTTCACAACCACCTAATTTTTCAACACCTTCAATGGTGATAACATCTGAACCTGCACCAGTAATTTTAGCACCTAGTTTATTAAGGAAATCTGCGGTATCCACAACTTCTGGTTCTCTCGCCGCATTTTCAATCACAGTCGTCCCATTTGCTAATGTTGCAGCCATCATCACTGAAAGTGTTGCGCCTACGCTTACTTTCTCCATCACAACTCTTGCGCCAGATAAACGTTCTGCGACTTCTGCTTTAACATAGCCTTCATCCAAGGTGATTTTAGCACCCATCTTTTCCAATCCAGAGATGTGCATATCTACCGGTCTTGCACCAATAGTACAACCGCCAGGTAAAGAAACTTGTCCGTGGTGGAAACGAGTAAGTAAAGGTGCTAATGCCCAAATTGAAGCACGCATTGTTTTCACCAATTCATAGGGCGCTACATAATTATTTATATGACGAGCATCTATATGAACTGTATTACCTTCGCATTCAATTTCAACACCTAATTGACGAAGAATTTTAAAGGTCGTATCAACATCTCTCAATTTAGGAACATTCGTAAGTACAACAGGCTCTTCAGCTAAAATTGCTGCAAATAAAATAGGTAGTGCTGCGTTTTTTGCACCAGAAATATTAACAGTTCCATTTAAACTAAATGGCCCATGAACACGAAATTTTTCCATATTGATTCCTTAATAAAATAGACAAAAATTGAAAATAAAATATAACTAACAAGCGGTGAGTTGCTGCCCAAAGTTTGTTCATATATTTCATCTTCAATTTTTAATAAATTAACCAGCTAAATTGAGTAGGCGTTCTCTTTTCCACTGATCAGTGGTAAATGTTTTTATTGTTAGTGCATGAATAGCATTAGTTGCAAAGTACTCATGAAGGGGAGAATAAATCATCTGCTGTTGCTTTACTTTAGATAAACTTGCAAAAGCATCACTCACTGCAATTACGCCATAATGTGAGTTTTCACCTTGCACATAAATCTCATCAAGGGATAACTTTTTTCTTAAAATATCTTCAATTTCTTTAGGTTCCATTAATTTTTCCCACTTGGTGCGTTACAGTATAAAAAAGTACCTAACCAATCAGATAAATCAAATAAATCTGCCAAGTTTTTGACACAATTTGATGTATTGATAATACAACTGGTACTATGTTGATTGTAATGATTTAACAATTCAGTAAATAAGGTAAAACCAGCTGAATCCATGTGATCTAATAGTTTTAAATCCCAATATATATGCTGATTTGGTTTTGGGGTAAATAAAGAATCACGCTTATCCCATAATGGCATCAGCGTGTCTCTAGTTAAAGTACCAATTAACTGAATAATCAAACTATCATTATTTTGCTGGATTTTCCATTTTAATGAATTTTGATCTGTCATACTATACTATTTGCTTAATTTAATTGGTTGTCTCGCAGATTGCTCTATTTGTGCAGTAAGCGCATCAATACCTTTCTGACGCAAAATGCCACTCCATTCATTCTGCTTAGTTGCAACCATACTTACGCCTTCAGCAGCCATATCATAAGCTTGCCATTCACCTGTTTTACTATTTTTTCTCCATTTAAAATCTAGTTTAATTGGTTGATTATTTCCTTGTTGTAATACATTAACACGAATACTAACAATTGATTTATTATTAAGTGGTTTTTCATTCTCAATCTGAATTTTCTGATCACTATACTGAGTCAATACTTGAGCATAAGATTGCTCAACAAATTCACCAAATGCTTTAAAGAAAGCTTCACGTTGAGAGTTATTTGCTGAAGATAGGTTTTTTCCTAGCACAAGTTGCCCTGCATATTTTATATGAATATGTGGTATTAAATCATTACGTACAATAGTACGAAGATAATTAGGATCACGTTGAATTTTATTTTGGTTAGATTTAATATCACCAAAAAGCTTATCCGCAGTTTGTTGCATCAAAGTATACGGATTACTTTCAGCTGAAGCTGAGGCAGAAACTAATGCTGAAATAGCAACAATGCTTGCTACAATTATATTTTTAAGACCTTTTATCATCTTTAAACTCCACATAAGAAAAATATTCTCGTTATATTAATGAATTCATAATATACACAAAGTATACTAAGCTAGTTTTTAAACAACTAGTAAGTCAACAATTTACCAAGATTCTTTTTTATTTAAATCTGAGTTATCTGACTGTTTATCACCGTATAAGAATTGCCCAATTAAATCCTCTAATACCAGCGCTGAGTTGGTATCAACAAATGAGTCACCTTCTTTTAATATAGAAGTTTCACCTTCCATTGTAAATCCAATATTTAAAGCAACATATTGCTCACCTAGCAATCCAGAAGTTTTAATTGAAAGAGAACTTGTATCCGGAATATTATCAAATTCTTCCTCAATCGCTAATGAAACCTTTGGTGTATATGTTTGGGGATCCAATTGAATATTTGAAACTCTCCCAACAACAACCCCACCAACCTTAACTGGAGCACGAACCTTTAGGCCCCCAATATTATCAAAAGTTGCGTAAAGAGTGTAAGTTTGGGGAGAATAAAATCCTTGTACATTAGCAACTCTTAATCCTAAAAAGACTAAAGCAGCAAAACCTAAAACAACAAATAATCCAACCCAAAACTCATATTTAATTGATTGACGCATATTTCTCCCTTACTCATCAATACCTAAAATGCAAGCAACCACATTTTATTACTAATTTACAAATTTTATATTTTAGCTCTTTTAAATTAACTACCAAACATTAATGCAGTTAAAATAAAATCTAACCCTAATACAGTAAGTGATGCATTCACTACTGTTCTTGTTGTAGCTTGACTAATTCCTTCTGATGTTGGTAGTGAATCATAACCATTAAATAGTGCAATCCAAATTACTGCAAAGGCAAAAACGATACTTTTTATAAAACCATTTGTAAGATCATCTAATACAACAGTATGTTGCATTACTGACCAGAAACTACCAGAATCAACACCTTTCCAATCAACACCAACTAATGCCCCCCCCCAAATACCTATTGCTGTAAAAATAATTGCCAATATCGGCATGGAAATAATACCAGCCCAAAACCGAGGAGCTATAATACGGCGAAGTGGATCAATTGCCATCATTTCTAAACTAGAGAGCTGCTCTGTTGCTTTCATTAAGCCTATTTCCGCCGTTAATGCAGAGCCGGCTCGTCCAGCAAATAATAATGCTGTAACTACTGGACCTAATTCTCTTAAAAGAGATAAAGAAACTAACTGTCCTAAACTGGTTTCAGCCGAAAAGCCAACTAATACAACATAGCCTTGCAGACCTAAAACCATACCAATAAACAGTCCTGATAACATAATAATCAATAAAGACTGAACGCCGACTGCATATAATTGCTTAATAAGTAAAGGAGAATGCTTACGAAACTCTGGTTTACCAATTAAAGCACCAACAAGAAGAAAAGTTGCTCGCCCAAAAGTACGAATTGAATCAAGAATAAATTTGCCTATTGACGAAATGATATTTGTCATTGAAATAACTCCTCAGCATAATCCTTTGCAGGATAATGAAATCGTACTGGACCATCAGCATTACCTGAGAGGAACTGTACTACCTGAGGATCTTGGCTTTTAACCAATTCGTCCGCAGTTCCTTCTGCCACCACTCTCTTATCGGCCACAATATAAGCATAATCGGCAATACTTAGCACTTCAGTTACATCATGTGAAACAATAATTGAAGTCAAATTCAACGCATGATTCATTTTTTTAATTAAAGTAACAATAACACCCATACTAATTGGATCTTGTCCAGTAAATGGCTCATCATACATAATGAGATCAGGATCTAAAGCAATTGCTCGAGCAAGTGCTGCTCGACGAGCCATGCCACCAGATAACTCAGAGGGCATCAAATTAGCAGCACCTCGAAGTCCAACGGCTTCAAGCTTCATTAAAACAAGCTTTCTAATCAGTTTTTCTGGTAGCTTAGTATGTTCTCTAATAGGAAAGGCAACATTATCAAATGTGGAAAGATCCGTAAACAATGCTCCAGATTGAAACAACATCCCCATTCTTTTACGTATTTGATAAAGTTCTTTATTTGAAGCACGACATATATCTTGCCCATCAAATAGAATTTGCCCTGATTCAGGTTCAATTTGTCCACCAATTAAACGTAGTAAAGTTGTTTTACCAATCCCTGAAGGTCCCATAATTGCGGTAATTTTACCTTTTTGTACTTTTAAATTTAATTTATCATAAATAATTTTTTCCCCTCTTCTGAAGGTTAAATCTTTTATTTCTACTAGGTTTTTTATATCACACATTTGGTACTCATACTCCACAAGATGGCTCTGAATCTTCTATGAAGAGGGATATAAAGTCAATTTATTTTAATTAATTTGACAAAAATTGAAAAAGATAAGGTTACTTGATAATAGCTAATTATATGTAACCCATTCTACGAGTCGATTTAGACTTCTTAAAACTCAAGAAATTCATTCTAATTTCTCTCCATCTTTTTTATGTTTCTTGATAAGATGTATTGATTCAGAATAAAAATATAAATAATATTATGGCATTAATTGAATATACTCCACCAACCACGCCTTGGCTTGATGAAATTTATCGAGATAATCATATTTTAGTAATCAATAAACCAAGTGGATTACTTTCTGTACCGGGGAATCGTCCCGAATATCAAGATAGTGCGATGACCCGAATCAAACAAAAATATGGATTTACTGAACCAGCGCATCGTCTAGATATGGCAACCAGTGGAATATTACTTTTTGCATTAAGTAAACAAGCAGAAAAGGAATTAAAACGCCAATTTCGAGAAAGAGAACCAAAAAAATTCTATCAAGCGATTGTATGGGGAAGATTAGGCAATCATGTAGGTGAAGCTGGTCAAATTAGTTTCCCTTTAATTTGTGATTGGGAAAATCGACCACGTCAAAAAATTTGTTTCGAAAGAGGAAAGCAAGCGGTCACTTTCTATGAAATTCTTGCACATTATCCAAATAATACAACAAGAGTAAAATTAACACCTTATACTGGACGATCTCATCAACTTAGAGTACATTGTCTAGCCCTCGGTCATCCCATTTTAGGTGACAAATTTTATGCAAATCCGCTTGCTAAAAGTTTAGCTCCTAGACTTTATTTACATGCTCAATCTTTAACAATTACCCACCCTATCACAGGGAAACCTATGACATTTGAATCTAAACCAGAATTCTAAAATAAAAACGAGATATTATATGGAATTACATTTAAATCATTATAAAGAAAATACGAAAAAATTATTTAGACTAGCTACTCCCATCTTTATTTCTCAATTAGCTGTATCGGGAATGGGACTATCTGATATTATCATGGCAGGATTAGTTAGCGATGCTGATGTATCTGCTATTGCTGTGAGTAATTCAATTTATTTTCCACTCTTTTTATTTGTATTGGGAGTGCTAAATGCTATTACACCAACTGTATCTTATCTTAATGGCTCTAATCAACGCCATTTAATTGCACATCAAATTCGCCAAGGAGTTTGGTTAGTGTTTGTTTTAAGTATTCCTCTACTTGCAGTATACTTGAATAGCGATCTCATTTTGGAATCAATGAAAACTCCAGCAGAATTTGCGAATAAAGCCTATTCTTACTTATCTATCATTAGTATAGGGCTTATTCCTGCATTATTATCCATCAATTTACGTTGTCTTAATGATGGTTTATCTAACCCTAAACCAGCTATGCTGATTATGTTTACAGGCTTACTGTTTAATATTCCTTTAAATTATATATTTATTTTTGGCAAATTTGGGTTACCCGCATTAGGTGCTATCGGCTGTGGTGTATCAACAGCAATAATAAATTGGATAATGTTTAGTTTGATGGTAACGTATTGTTACACTAATAAATCCCAAAAAGATATACAACTATTTGCAAAGTGGATTGAGTTTCCTGAGTGGGCAACAATCGTAAAATTATTAAAATTAGGGATTCCAATCGGATTCTCTTTATTTACTGAAGTCATGTTATTTTCAACATCTTCGTTAATTATGTCTAGACTGGGTGCTCAGGTTGTTGCAAGCCATCAGGTAGCCTTACAAACTAGTTCTCTTTTCTTTATGATTCCTTTATCTTTAGGGATTGCATCAACTATTATGATTGGACAAACCCTTGGACAAAAAGAGATCCATAAAGCTAAGTATTTAAGTTATCACAATCTAATAACTGGTATGATCATCGCTTTGATTATTGGGGTTTTTATTTTTATCTTCAAAAATCTCATACCTCATGCATTTACCTCTGAAGAAAGCTCCATTATGATTGCATCAGGATTATTAGTTTTTGCAGCCATTTATCAGATCCCTGATTCATTACAGGTCATCACAAATGGAATACTTAGAGGGTATAAATATACAAAACCAACACTTCCCATTACATTATTTTGTTACTGGATTATTGGGCTACCACTAGGCTACATTCTATCTATGACTGATTGGCTTGGCGAGCCAATGGCAGCAAAAGGGTTTTGGGTAATATTTTGTGTAACACTCAGCCTATCTTCCGTGTTACTCATCTATCAAATGAGAAAAATTCAATCTATACCAGAACAAGCACTAATAGATCGCTTGGAAGCGATAAAGTAAATACGAAAAGAATAAAAGAGGGTAACAATTAAGAATAGCTAACCCTCTTATTTTATCAATCAGAAATAATAATTAAACTACAATAACATTCTTACTATACGATCTAAACGAACACGACCTAATTTGCGAAGTAATTTTCGTACTTTCTCTGGATAATCCTTTTGCTTATCCAAAAGATTATAGCTTGTTAATACCATTGTATGAGTTCTGATTTGTTGAAGCTCATTAGCAACTTTCTCTTTTAAACTTTCTTGAGGATCCGAAATTAAAATAGCATTCTCAGCATCTAACTTCCAAGCACGAGGGTTTAAATTATTACCCGTAAGTAAAACATAACGATTATCTACCCATACACCTTTTAAGTGATAAGTATTCTGCTCATGTTTCCACAATCGAATGACTAATTGTCCACTTTGAATATAAGTATCTAAACGTTTAGCAAAAAATCTTAAATTCTTTTCATATAAATATGGTACTGCCGATACAGTTGTAAATTTTTCCTCTGGTGGAGTATAAAAATCATTTGCAGTTTTATCTCCAACAATAATTTCTACCTGTACACCTTTAGATAATAACCATGATACTCTCGTACTTAATGAGCGAGGAAGGTTAAAATAAGGTGTGCAAATAATCAATTTTTCCTGCGCTTGAGAAAATAAAGCTTCAATTGTTTTATTTAATCTATTTTTTCGACCTAATCCTATCAAAGGCGAAATCATAAGTTCATTATCACTCATAGTTTGCCCAACAAAGTCATAATGTACTTGGCTTAACTTTTTACGAAATAACTTAATGAGCGGCCTAATCTCTTTAGTTTTTGGGCGCTCTTCATCTAATCTTCTAACAACTTCGTCACTTAAAATATGTTGCTCAATCAAAGACACAAAAGTATCTGCTAATTTTTTATTAGCCAGTTGATGATAACGATCATAACGATAACGATCTAATTGATGTAAATAAACATTATTAATACTTGCACCACTATAAAGCACCGTATTATCAATAATAAAACCTTTCAAATGTAATACACCAAAAATTTCTCGGCGATTAACCGGCACACCATAAAAAGCAATATCATTATCAACAGGCAAATTATATTTTCGTCTAACTTCTGCATACCAGTCTGCATTACTAGATTGATCCTCAGCACCAATTAACCCACGTTGAGCACGATGCCAATCAACAAGTATTTTAATTTCTAATTCTGGCCGAGCTAATTTTGCTTGATATAATGCCTCTAATACCTCTTGTCCAGCCTCATCATTTTGAAAATATAGTGCTGTCAAATAAATACGAGATTTAGCTTGTGCAATTAATGTTAAAAGACATTGTTTGAATTCAGCATTACTAGCTATAAAATTAATTTGATCTGCTTCTTGTGAAATGAAGGAAATTTTTCTTAAATAACGCTCTGCACGAGTAAACTTATTTAAACTCAGCATGGAACTACTCCTAAAAAATAGCATATCAATTTTACAAAACACAAACCTAAACTGACCGCTTATTTTTATTATAATTTTACTATCAAAAATGAGAGCCTCTATTATCAGAGGCTCTATTGATTCAGTGGTTAAGCAAAGCTACGCTTCTCACCTTCACCGGCCACATTTTCAACACAGCGACCACAAATTTCACTATGTTCAGGATGTGAACCAATGTCGGTAGCATAGTGCCAACAACGAGGACATTTTTCACCTTCTGCTCGCTCTACTTTTACTGCTAATCCTTCTAGCTCACCTACTGAGACATCAGCATCAGCAAGTGGTTTCACTATTGCTTGTGAAGTAATTAATACAAAACGTAATTCATTACCTAATGTTTCTAACAATGGTAATAATTTATCATCTGCATAAACGGTTACTTTTGCTTCTAAGCCTGCACCAATAAGTTTATCACTACGAGCTTGCTCTAAGACTCGGTTTACTTCCGTACGCACTTTTAACAGTTGTTGCCAATAGGCATCATCTAGTTTATCGCTCTTATCTAAACCGAATAGTCCTTCATAAAATTCTTCAGTGAAAACAAACTCTGCACGATTTTCTACTTTTGGTAAATGTCCCCAAATTTCATCGGCAGTAAAAGATAAAATTGGTGCAATCCAACGAACTAAGGCTTCTGAAATATGCCACAATGCAGTTTGACAACTACGACGAGCCAAGCTATCCGCTTTAGTAGTATATTGGCGGTCTTTGATAATATCTAAGTAGAATGAACCCATTTCAATTGAACAGAAACGCATTAAACGTTGTACGACTGCGTGGAATTGATAGTTATCATAAGCTTCTTTGATCTCATTTTGCGCTTCTAAAGCACAGCTCACCGCCCAACGGTCAAGAGAAATCATTTCTTCAGGTTTCACTAAATCACGTTTAGGATCAAAACCATTTAAGTTTGCTAATAAGAAACGAGCAGTATTACGAATACGACGATAAGAATCAGCGGCACGATTTAAAATATTCATCGATACAGCAATTTCACCCGTATAGTCAGTTGAAGCTACCCATAAACGTAAAATATCCGCACCATTTTTATTCCAAACTTCACTTGGAACAATAACGTTGCCTAATGATTTAGACATTTTGCGACCTTTCTCATCAACTGTAAAACCATGAGTTAAAACTTGACGATAAGGTGCTTTTCCATTTGTTGCAGTTGAAAGCATCAGTGATGACATAAACCAACCACGATGTTGGTCTGAACCTTCTAAATACATGTCAATAGAGTGTCCATTAAACTCTGGGCGTTGTTCAACAACAGAAGCGTAAGTTGAGCCTGAATCGAACCATACATCAAGAGTATCTGGTACTTTACGATAATCTTTCGCATCATCACCAAGTAATTCTTCTGGTTCTAAATCCCACCATGCTTGAATACCTGATTTTTCAACACGTTTTGCTACTTCTTCTAATATTTCTAATGTGCGAGGATGAAGTTCTTCTGTTTCTTTGTGAACGAACATCGTCATTGGTACACCCCAAGTACGCTGACGAGAGATACACCAGTCAGGGCGGTTTGTAACCATTTTATCAATACGCGCCTCCCCCCAACTTGGGATCCAACGAACTGATTTAATTTCATCTAAAGCTTGAGTTCTTAAGCCTGCTTTTTCCATACCAATAAACCATTGAGGCGTTGCACGGAAAATAATTGGAGTTTTATGACGCCAACAGTGTGGGTAGCTATGCTTAATTCTTTCTAATTTAAGCAATGCTCCAACTTCTTTTAACTTCTCAATAACGAGATCATTTGATTCAAATACGCCTTTACCTGCAAAGAATGGGGCTGTAGAAATGAATTTACCCTCATTATCAATCAATCCTGCCATTTCTAAGTTATATTGTTTAGCAACGATAAAGTCATCTAAACCGTGATCTGGTGCAGTATGAACTAATCCAGTACCACCATCAGTAGTAACGTGATCACCTAAAATAAATGGAACATCAAAATCATAGAATGGATGATTAAAGCGCATTAACTCTAAATCTTTACCTTTCGCTGAACCTAACACTTCAACTTCTTTCATCTCTACAGCTTTTTGTACGCTTTCAACTAACTCTTGAGCTAGAATCATACGCTCATCACCAAATTGTACTAATTGATAATCAAGTTCTGCATTAAGTGCAATTGCTCTATTTGATGGAATTGTCCAAGGTGTTGTTGTCCAAATTACAGCGGAGATCTTACCGCGTCCTTTACCTACTGCATCAAATTTTTGTTCTACTTGCTCAGAGTTTACCGCAGAAAAACGTACATAAATTGACGGAGAAACTTTATCTTCGTATTCTACTTCTGCTTCAGCTAGAGATGAACCACAGTCTAAACACCAATGAACTGGTTTAGACCCTTTATATAAATGACCATTTTTAATTACTTTTCCTAAAGTACGAATAATTGCTGCTTCAGTGTCAAAATTCATTGTAAGATAAGGATTATCCCAATCACCTAAAATACCCATACGGATAAAATCAGCTTTTTGTCCTTCTACCTGTTCTTTAGCATAATCACGGCACGCTTGACGGAATTCAGCTGCAGAAATTTTTTCGTTAGGCTTACCAACTAATCCTTCTACTTTTAATTCTATTGGTAAACCATGACAATCCCAACCTGGCACATAAGGCGTATCAAATCCTAATGCAGTTTTAGATTTCATAATAATATCTTTTAAAATTTTATTAACTGCATGTCCTAAATGAATGTTACCATTTGCATAAGGAGGGCCATCATGAAGAATAAACGTTTTCTTCCCTTTACTTGATCCACGTACTTTTTGGTATAAATTTTTATCATACCAATTTTTCAACATATCAGGCTCACGTTTAGCGAGATCTCCTCGCATAGGAAAACCTGTTTGAGGCAAATTTAGTGTATTTTTATAGTCAGTCATATTATTTTCCAGTTAATAAAATTTAATATTTATAAAATCAATCTGCTCTTTCAAAAAATGTTCTAGCTACAATAACATCTTGTTTAATTTGATTTTTCAATGCATCAAAACTTTCAAATTTAATTTCTGATCGAATTTTTTTCAAAAAGCTTATTTCAATTACTTCGCCGTAAATTTCTCCGCTAAAATTAAATATATGTACTTCGAGTATAGGTTTTGTTCCATTGATAGTTGGTCTATTACCTACATTTGCTACACCGAAAAAATTACTGGTATTTTTTGTTTTTATCGATACCGCATAAACTCCTTGAATAGGTGTAACTAGACGATTTAGCATCACATTTGCTGTTGGAAAACCTATTGTTCTCCCTAACTTATTCCCATGTACAACTCGCCCTCTTATTGAATAAGGCTTGCCAAGCATTTTTTCAACTAACTTTAAATCATCATTTTTCAAGGCTTCTCGAATCAAAGAACTGCTGATTCGCAATCCATCTAAACAATAGCTATTACTATTATCTACTTGAAATCCATACTTAGAACCCACTTCATTTAAAAATTGAAAATCACCCTGCCTATTTTTCCCAAATCGAAAATCATCACCTACACTTAAATACTTCACATTCAATTTTTTTACTAATATGTTCTGTACAAATTGTTCTGGTGATTGCTCTGCAAATTTCGAATTGAAATGAAGACAGAGGACATAATCAATCCCTATCTCTCTAAGATAATACAGTTTATCTCTTAATCGCATTAATCTTGCTGGCGCAACTATAATTTTATTCTGTTTAGCAAAAAACTCTCTTGGTTGAGGTTCAAATAGCATTACTACAGAAGGTAATGATAGCTCGTAAGATTTATCCAATAAACGCTTTAAAATATACTTATGTCCCAGATGAACTCCATCAAAATTACCTATAGCTAAAACACATCCTTTAGCAAGTATTGGATATCTAGTTAAATTATGAATTCCTCGAATTAATTGCATTGAATAAATATGATCAATTTAAATGAAATAGTCTTTGATTATACGTTTAACTGTTATAAATTGAAAGGAAGAGTGATTGATATTCTTGAAAAATTTATAGAATAGGTAGCTAAGAAAAATGTAGCACTTCTATTAAAATTTCTCAAACAATAAAAAGCAAAAAACCGTAAGTTATCTCTAACTTACGGTTTCCCTTAATAAAGCCCTGATGGCGACCTACTCTCACATGGCGAATCACCACACTACCATCGGCATAACAGCATTTTACT
>NZ_JARIDQ010000067.1 GCF_029256985.1 Otariodibacter sp.
TTTTCATGATTTATTAACCTGTAAGTAGATGGGTAATGAGATATAGCAATGGAATTAGCCAAAATTTTGACTTATAGGGATTTTAATCTTGTTTTGTTTTTAAATCAATTAATATATAAAAAACAAAATGTTACATTTAAAAATAGGAGGGAGTGTGCTTGTTAGATATGATATTTTGCAAAATGCCCTCAACAACTGACCGCTTGTTAAGGGCATTTTTTAATAATTAGTGACGGAAATGACGCATTCCAGTGAGAACCATAGCCATGCCGTGTTCATTTGCCGCATCAATCACTTCTTGATCACGCATTGAACCACCCGGGTGGATGACACAAGTAATGCCGACTTTCGCTGCCGCATCGATCCCATCACGGAATGGGAAGAATGCATCCGATGCCATTACGCAACCTTGTACTTGTAAACCTTCATCTTCTGCTTTGATACCTGCAATTTTTGCAGAATAAACTCGGCTCATTTGACCCGCACCAATACCGATTGTTTGTTTGTTTTTAGCGTAAACAATTGCATTAGATTTTACGTATTTTGCTACTTTCCAGCAGAATAGTAGGTCATCCATTTCTTCTGTACTTGGTTTACGTTCTGTCACAAATTGCAAATCTTCAATATCAACCTGTCCTAAATCAGCATCCTGTACCAGTAAACCACCATTTACTCGTTTAAAATCTAAGCGATTTGCTGGTTCAGTTGGCAGTTCGCCACATTCTAATACACGCACGTTTTTCTTTTTCGCTAACGCTGTTTTGGCTTCTTCTGAAATACTTGGCGCAATGATGACTTCAACAAATTGACGATCAGCAATGGTTTGTGCTGTTTTGCCATCCAATTCACGGTTAAAGGCAATAATGCCACCGAATGCTGAGGTTGGGTCTGTTTGATACGCTTTTTCGTAAGCCTCTAAAATATCTTGTCCTAATGCAACACCGCAAGGGTTTGCGTGTTTTACGATCACACAAGCTGGTTCTGAAAATTCTTTCACACATTCTAATGCAGCATCTGTATCGGCAATGTTGTTATAAGATAATGCTTTACCTTGTAATTGAACAGCTGTCGCTACACTTGCTTCCTTTAATTCATTTTCAATATAGAAAGCGGCATTTTGATGGCTATTTTCGCCATAACGCATGGTTTGTTTACGAGTGAAATTTAAGTTTAATGTACGCGGGAACTGACCGCTTGGTTGAGTTAAATCTTCTTCTGCCGCACCTTGATATGGTGGAACTTTTTGTCCGAAGTAGTTTGCGATCATTGAATCGTATTGTGCAGTATGTTCAAAGGCTTTAATCGCTAAATTAAAACGGGTTTCTAGCGTTAAGCTATTTTGATGCTGATCCATTTCAGTGAGAATGGAATCAAAATCTGCATTATTTACCACAATCGCCACGTCTTTATGGTTTTTCGCCGCAGAACGTACCATTGTTGGCCCGCCGATATCAATATTTTCTACCGCATCTTCAAGGGTACAATCTTCTTTGGCAACAGTTGCTGCAAATGGGTAAAGATTTACCACCACCATATCGATTTGCTCAATGCCGTGTTGTTGCATAATCGCATCATCAGTACCACGACGCCCTAAAATACCACCATGAACTTTAGGGTGAAGGGTTTTAACACGCCCGTCCATCATTTCAGGGAAGCCCGTATAATCCGATACTTCAGTCACAGGTAAGCCAGCTTCTGCAAGAAGTTTAGCAGTTCCACCTGTTGATAAAAGCTTCACTCCACGTTGAGATAAGCCGGTTGCAAATTCTACGATACCTTGTTTGTCAGACACACTTAGTAACGCTTGTTTAATTGGACGATCACTCATTCAGAATTCCTTAAGATTTTAGTATTAAAATTTCATGTAAATTATAACGCAAACGTTTGCGGAAAGTCATTAAATGAGGCAAGAAAAGCTGTGGCTTTTTATACAAGCGGTCAGTTTCTACAAATTTTTTGCTATTAATGAGCAAAATTTATAACACTTGATGAGTAATCTTTTGCTAAAAAATAAAAAATAGGTAGAATGAACGAACGTTCAGTTTATGGTGTCACAGTATGTTGGAAAAAGAAAAAGTACATAATGAAGTTGCGTTACGTATTTTAAACGCAACGGATACATTGATGGCAAAATATGGCGTGCAATATTTATCTACTCACAAAATAGCAAAAGAAGCAGGTGTATCAGTCGGTACAATTTATTTGTATTTTAAAGATAAGGATGACTTATTGAGCCAATTTGTTATTTATTTGTTTGGGAATTTTCATAGGGCAATTGCAGTTGCTTATCGACCTGATTTACCTTTATTCGACCAGTATCAGCATTTATGGAAAGCTACTTGGCAATTTATGCTTGAGAATCCGAATATTGTGAAAAATATGCATCAGTATGAATCATTGCCTCAATTTAGATCGATTTTAAAACATTATTCCATGCTAGAAAATTCAGTATGGAATAAGTTTGTTAAACAAGGGCAGAAGGATGGAGTTATTCTTTCTCTCCCTAGTCAAATTTTATTTTCAATGAGTATGAAAACAGCTTGGCAACTTATGTATTCTCAACTTTTACATGAGAATTCTTACTCAGATGAATTGATAAATACTGTTATTAATTCTACTTGGAAAGCCATAATTAATTAATCTTTTTAATTGTAAGGAGAAAACATGACATTAGAAAATGAAAAGCCACCCGTTTGGAAACGACTTGGCTTTGGGGGGATTTTACTCTTAGTAATATTAGTTTTTGTTGGAGTCATTGGGTTTAATATGTTTATTTCCCAACAAAAAAGAGCGTTTGCTGAGCATATGCCTGAACCAGTTAATCTTGTGACTGCAGATAAGGTTGTTGCAACAGACTGGATACCGACAATTGAAGCTGTAGGTTACATTCGTCCTAAACAGGGTACGATATTAAGTTCTCAAACTAGTGGAACAGTCAGTAAAATTTTGGTGAAAGCGGGTGATCAAGTTAAAAAGGGGCAATTACTCGTTGAACTCGATAGTTCTGTAGAAAAAGCTACACTTAAAGTTTCTGAAGCACAACTTCCAGCAGCGAAAGCAAACTATGATCGATTCCGTTCATTAATTGCTTCTAAAAGTGCTTCTAAAGCAGAATTTGATGCGGCTCAAGCAACCTATAATCAACTTTTAGCAAATATTGAGTCATTAAAGGCGACAATTCAACGTCGTCAAATTTACGCTCCTTTTAATGGTAAAGCAGGGATTGTAAAAATTAATGAAGGTCAATTTATTGCAGCAGGTACAGAGATTATACGTGTAGAAGATAGAAGTGAGATGAAAGTAAACTTCTCTTTACCACAAACTGATCTTTCACGTGTAAGTGTTGGACAAGCTGTTTCAGTCTCAACAGATACCTTTCCTGACAAGATATTTTCAGCAAAAATTATCGCTATTGATCCTGCGGTTGATAATACAACAGGGCTTGTTGAAATAGAAGCTTTGGTTTCAGATGCTGAAAAACTTTATTCAGGTATGTTTGCTCGTGTAGAAGTTGTATTACCAACAGAGAAAAACCAAGTAGTTGTACCTCAAATTGCTGTTACTTATACTATGTATGGTGAAACAGCCTATATTTTAGAACCACTTTCAGATGAAGAAAAAGCAAAATTTGAAAAACAAAATAAAGATGTATCTAAAATGTATCGTGCAAAACAACTTGAAGTAAAAACACTTGATCGCAAAGGAGTTTATGCTCAATTGTCATCTGGTGTGAAAATTGGTGATACGATTGTAACGGGTGGCTTTCAAAAGCTAAGAAATAATGCGTTGGTTGAAGTATCTGATAAAAAAGGTGCAGGAACAACTCAGCCAGAAAGAACTTCTCGTTTATAAATGAGGTAAGCCATGAATTTTACCGATATTTTTATCAAGCGTCCTGTATTAGCAATCAGTTTAAGTATTATTATTGTGATCATGGGGTTACAAGCGATTTTTAAATTACAGGTTCGTGAATATCCAGAAATGACTACTACAATAGTAACAGTTACGACAACTTATCCTGGTGCGAATGCAGAAACGATGCAAGCATTTGTAACTTCAAGATTAGAAGAGTCTATCGCAGAAGCTGATAATATTGACTATATTACCTCTTCAAGTGCACCGAATAGAAGTACTATTACTGTAAAAATGAAATTGAATACAGATCCTAGCATTGCAGTAGCAGATATTTCATCAAAGGTAAGTGCAGTACGTTCTCGATTACCTTCTGAAATTGATGACCCAGCTATTTCAGCATCATCTGGTGCAATGGATGCGATCATGTTTATTCAGTTCACATCAGATAAACTATCTTCGCCACAAATGACAGATTATATTGAGCGTGTAGTCAAACCTCAGTTTTTTACTGTAAATGGTGTATCGAAGGTTAACCAATTCGGTGGTGCAACCTTTGGTCTTCGAATTTGGTTAGATCCTGATAAAATGGCTGGCTTAGGCTTATCCGCACCAGATGTTATCACAGCATTATCATCAAATAATGTGCAGACAGCTGCTGGTGATGCTAATGGCTATTACACTGCTTATAGTAATAAGGTTGAATCAACTACTCGAAGTGTAGAACAGTTAGAAAATGTTGTTTTACAAACCACAAAAGATGGTCGCCAAATTAAATTGAAAGATTTAGCAAAAGTTGAATTGGATAAAAGTAGTGATAGTAACCGTGCTATTGTAAATGGTGCTGATGTTGTTATCTTGGCGATTGAATCAGCAAGTAATGCTAACTCTTTAACTGTTGCAAAAAATCTCTATCCTGTATTTGAGCAAGTTAAATCAAGTCTTCCTGCATCAATGAATGCAAATATTATGTATGACAAAACGATCTCAATTAATCACTCAATAACAGAAGTAATTAAAACTATTATTGAAGCGACTGTGATTGTATTAGTTGTTATTACTATGTTCGTAGGTTCATTTAGAGCAATGGTAATTCCTGTTGTTACTATTCCAATCTCACTTATTGGGGTTATTATGGTACTACAAGGATTTGGGTTTACACTCAACTTATTGACACTATTAGGATTAATTCTAGCAATTGGTCTAGTGGTAGATGATGCAATTGTAGTTCTTGAAAATGTAGATAGACATATTAAAGAAGGTGAAACGCCATTTAGAGCAGCGATTATTGGTACACGAGAGATTGCAACACCGGTTATTGCAATGACGATAACTCTAGTTGCAGTATATTCACCAATGGCATTAATGGAAGGGATTACGGGAACATTATTTAAAGAGTTCTCTTTAACATTGGCTGGTGCAGTATTTATTTCTGGTATTGCAGCATTAACATTATCACCAATGATGTCTAGCCGTATTTTAAAACATGCTGATAACCCAACTTGGTTAGAGCGTAGAGTAGAAAGTTTTTTGGCTCGTATGACCAAATGTTATACTAATGCGTTAGTATTTATCATGACAATGCGTAAATCAATGCTCGTTTTTGCTGTTGCTATTTTTGCAACATTACCGTTCTTATTTAATTCATTATCGACTGAGTTAGCACCGAATGAAGACAAAGGAATTGTAATGGGACTTGCAAATGGCCCTGCAAATGTGAACCTAGATTATATGCAAGAAGTTTTAACACCATTTGCAGTGGAATCACAACAAATTCCTGAAGTGAGTGCAACACAAATAATGCCAGGTTTTCCTAGACCTAATGGTGCATTTTTGCTATTTCCATTAGTACCATCTACTGAACGAGATCTTTCGCAAGTAGAGGTGCTTAATAAGATAAAAGAAGTTGCTGATCGTGTACCTGAAGCCTCTATCATGACATTCCAACCAGCAGAAATTTCTACTGGAGAGAGCGGATTACCATTTACTTTTGTTATCACAACCGCTCATTCTTATAGAGAATTAGCTCAAGTCGCTCAAAACTTCTTAGAAGAAGCCCAACGTTCAGGACAATTTTTCTTCAATCGTTTAGATTTAAAATTTGATACAGCGATAATACGAATTAATTTAGATCGTGAAAAAATGGGGGCTTATGGTATTACCGCTCGACAAATTAGTTCAACTTTAGGTAGTTATTTATCAGGCGCAACATTAGCTCGTGTGGATATTGATGGGCGCTCTTATAATATCGTTTCGCAAGTTGAGCGTGAAAAACGTTTAAATCCACAAGATTTAGGTAAGTATTTTGTTAAAGCAGTTAATGGTGATGCAATTCCTCTAAGTACTTTCGTAACAATGGAATTAGATACTCAACCAGCAAGTTTGACTAGATTAAATCAATTAAATTCAGCAACTATTGGTGGAGTCGTTTCAAGTTCTATTGGTGATGCAGTAAAATGGGCTGAAACAAAAGCAGAACAAATTTTACCAGAAGGTTATCAATATGACTTTATGGGTGAATCTCGCCAATTTAAACAAGAAGGTAGTGCTTTAGTGCTCACTTTTGCATTGGCTGTTATACTAATTTATCTTGTGTTAGCAATTCAATTTGAATCATGGCGAGATCCTTTAGTAATCTTAGTTTCTGTACCATTAGCAATAAGTGGTGCTTTATTAGTGCTAAATTTACTAGCTTTCTTCAAAATACAAGGAGCGACACTAAATATTTATTCTCAAGTAGGATTAATTACCCTTGTGGGCTTAATCACTAAGCACGGTATTTTAATGTGTGAAGTAGCAAAAGAAGAGCAGTTACATAACGGAAAATCTCGTGCAGAAGCTATCTTCTATGCAGCAAAAATTCGTTTGCGCCCAATTCTTATGACAACAGCAGCAATGATTGCAGGTTTAATACCATTATTATTTGCTGAAGGTTCTGGTGCGGTAATGAGATTTAGTATTGGAGTAGTAATTGTATCAGGCTTGGCTGTTGGAACGGTGTTTACATTGTTTGTTCTTCCTGTAATTTATACATTCTTGGCAAGTAACCATAAACCACTTATGGAATTTGATGAGAAAGAAACAAAATTAGTGACAGAAAAATAGAACTAAGATAAGTATATTCTGTATTTAGCTCTCAAAATATATAAGCGGTTAGATAATTCAAAAAGTTTTGAAAAATCTAACCGCTTATTTTATCTAAGATTTATAAGTTAAACGCTCACTACACTCATTTTTGGTCCAAATGGTTCAAAGTGAATATTATTCTCTTGCCATCCATTTTCAGTTAGGTGCTTCAACATTCCTTCCATAAATGAGATCGAACCACATAAATAAATTTCAGCATCTTGTGGGATATGTTGCTTTATAAAAGTATCATCAATTCTATTAGCATGTTCTGTATAAATAATATCAGATGTTGCATGTTTTGCCTTAGAGAGTAACAATTCAGATTCTGCTTTAAATGCGTGATATTGTTCATTAAAACAAGAATGTATCCAATGGATAGGTCGAGATGGATTTTTAGAAACTTGAGATTCTAACATAGCAAGGAGTGGTGTTATACCTACACCTCCACTTAATAAAACAAGTGGTTTTTCATTTTCAACAAGTAAAAAATCACCTGCTGGAGCTGTAAATTCTAGAGTATCACCAATATTTATTTCATCATGTAAATAATGAGAAACAAGGCCTTTTTTATCTCCTTCACCTTCACGTTTTACTGCAAACTTTAACCCTTCGGAAGTATCTATTGAACAAATAGAGTAGTGGCGTAATGAAAGATTTTCTTCGCCTTTTGGTTGTACTCTAACAGTAATATATTGACCTGCTACAATTTTAGGTAGAGTAAAATCGGGTTTGACTGTAAATTCTATAACATTATTAGATACAGCACGCTTATTTATTACTTTAAATGGTTTAAATCCACTCCATGCAGAATGATCATACATTTCTTTTTCAACTTTTATAAAGATATCAGCAATTATCTCATAAGCTTTTGCCCAAGCATCTATAATTTCTGGAGTAGCAGCATCACCAAGTACTTCTTTTATTGCTTTGAGTAAATTTTCTCCCACAATTGGATAATGTTCAGCTTTAATTTCTAAAGCTCTATGTTTGTGACCAATTTGAACAACGTGAGGTAAGATATCCGCTAAATTATCAATATGTTTTGCAGCAGCTAATACTGTGGTAGCTAATGCCATTGGTTGACGACCTTGTTTTTGGTTAGTTTTATTAAATACATTGAGAAGTTCCGGATGAGCTTCAAACATATTTTTATAAAATGTTTGAGTTATTGTCGTACCATGTTGCTCTAAAACTGGGATGGTGGCTTTAATAATGTCTTTAGTTTGTTGATCTAACATAATTACTCCGATTTTTTCTAAAACAAATACCTGACTAATTTTATCAGGTATTAATAGCATACTACTTTTTTGATAATAATGATTTGTGACAAATCAAAGTTGCGTTTATTTAATCAGAATAAATAATAAAAAGTAATTTTTACAAAACTTTTGCAAAATCTAACCGCTTGTTTGTTTTTATTTTATGACTGATTTTAGGTAGAATAGTGCCAACATTATTGAATGATAGGAATTAACAATGAATAAACTTAGTGTAGTAATTTTAGCGGCAGGTAAAGGTACTAGAATGTATTCAGATTTACCTAAAGTTTTACACCCGATTGCAGGTAAACCAATGGTTAAACATGTGATTGATACAGCAAAACAACTTTCTGCGGATAAAATCCATTTAATTTATGGGCATGGTGGTGAATTATTACAACAACGTCTAGTAGATGAACCTGTGAATTGGGTATTACAAGCGGAGCAGTTAGGAACAGGACACGCAATGCAACAAGCAGCCCCATTTTTTGCTGATGATGAAAATATCCTTATGCTTTATGGCGATACGCCATTAATTACACAAGCAACACTAGAAAAATTAATTACAGCGAAACCTGAAAATGGTATTGCATTATTAACTGTGGTGTTAGATAACCCAACAGGCTACGGCAGAATTATCCGTAAAAATGGTTCAGTAGTTGCAATTGTAGAGCAAAAAGATGCCAACCCAGAGCAACTTAAAATCCAAGAAATTAATACGGGTGTAATGGTTGCTAATGGTGCGAGCTTCAAAAAGTGGTTAGCTCAATTAGACAATAACAACGCACAAGGCGAATATTACATTACCGATATTATCGCTATGGCAAATAAAGATGGATTTACTGTTCAAGCGGTACAAGCAACGAATCTAATGGAAGTTGAAGGAGCAAATAACCGCTTACAACTAGCTAATTTAGAACGTTACTATCAAAAACGAGAAGCAGAAAAATTATTACTCGCAGGTGTAACTATTATTGACCCAAATCGTTTTGATGTACGTGGTACAGTTGCTCACGGAAAAGATGTAGAAATTGATGTCAATGTAATTTTAGAAGGCTCAGTAAAATTAGGTAATGGTGTAAAAATCGGAGTAGGTTCGGTACTTAAAAATTGTGAAATAGGTGATGGTGTAGAAATTAAACCTTATTCAGTTATTGAAGATGCTATTATCGGTAAACAAGCAAAAATTGGGCCATTCTCACGCTTACGCCCGGGTACAAATTTGGCGGATGAAACCCATATTGGTAACTTTGTTGAAATCAAAAATGCAGAAATTGCTCAAGGTTCTAAAGTGAATCATTTAACTTATATCGGTGATGCACAGATCGGTTCTAATACTAATGTTGGTGCAGGGGTGATCACTTGTAATTACGATGGTGCAAATAAATTCAAAACGATTATTGGCGACAATGTGTTTGTCGGCTCAGATACTCAATTAGTAGCTCCTGTTACCGTTGCAAATGGCGTAACTATTGGTGCAGGAACAACAGTAACTAGAGATATTGCAGAAAATGAATTGGTGATTTCTCGTGTTGCACAACGTCATATTCAAGGTTGGCAACGACCTACTAAGAAGAAGTAGGAAGTTTTAAGTTTAATACAAGCGGTAAGATTATCAGTATTTTTGTAAAAGTATTTAAGGAAAGAAGATGGCTAAACTGGATATTTCACCTTTAGTTAATGCTGTTGTTAGGCTTGATGAGGGCTTTACTCGTTATCAGCAAGATACAAGTGATACACAAATCAGGGATGGATTAATTCAGCGATTTGAATTTACTTATGAAATTAGCCATAAAATCTTAAAACGTTATTTGGAATCTATTTCAGCAAATCCAACAGAGTATGATGGAATGAGTTTTCAAGATTTAATTCGCTCAGCCAATGAGAAATCGTTACTCATAGGAAATTGGCTAGATTGGAAACAATATAGAGAAATGCGTAGTCGAACAAGTCATACGTATGATGAAAATACCGCAATTGTTGTAGTTGAGGGTATCCCCAAGTTTCTTAATGAAGTGAAGTTTTTAAAAGATAAATTACAAGAGCATTTACATGATTGATTTAACTCAAGAGCAACAATTAATAGTTAAAAATATCTTATCTCATTATGTTCCTGAGTTTGATGTTTGGGCATTTGGTTCTAGAGTAAATGGAAACTCAAAAACTTATTCTGATTTAGATTTAGTAATAAAAACGGAAAAACCACTATCTTTACTGACTTTGTCTAATCTGACAGAGGCATTTTCTCTATCTGATCTGCCTTGGAAAGTTGATGTATTGGATTGGTCTAGCATAAACGATAATTTTCGGGAAATTATTAAAGCCCGATATATTGAATTGCAAAAGGGGAAACTCAAATCTAGCTTAGTAAAGTAGTTATACAAGCGGTCACTTTTGCAAAAAATTTTGCAATATTACAAATAATTTAAGATGGTTCAAAATACTAAAATGTTGTATTATGCACCTCTTTTTATTACATATTCTTGCCTAAAAGGCACTTAGTTTATTTTGAGGATAACAATGGCGACTTATAGCACCACAGACTTTAAACCGGGTTTAAAATTTATTCAAGATGGCGAACCTTGTGTAATCGTAGAAAATGAATTTGTGAAACCGGGTAAAGGTCAAGCATTTACCCGTACAAAAATTCGTAAATTAATTTCAGGTAAAGTATTAGAAATTAACTTTAAATCAGGTACTTCAGTCGAAGCGGCAGATGTAGTTGATTACAACTACACTTATTCTTACAAAGACGATGATTTCTGGTATTTCATGCATCCAGAAACATTTGAACAAATTTCAGTTGATGCAAAAGCATTAGGCGATAACGAAAAATGGTTAGTCGATCAAGCAGACTGTATTATTACATTGTGGAATGGTACCGCAATCAGTGTAACGCCACCTAATTTCGTTGAATTAGAAGTTATTGAAACTGATCCGGGTTTAAAAGGTGATACAGCAGGAACAGGTGGTAAACCAGCAACATTAAGTACAGGCGCAGTAGTACGTGTTCCTTTATTTATTCAAATTGGCGAAGTAATCCGTGTTGATACTCGCTCTGGTGAATATGTTTCTCGTGTAAAATAGGATTAATTGGCTATTTTTTATAGAGATTTTATATTCAGTTAAAACTTTATAATGAAAAGCACTGTCTATTGCGGTAGAATCTTATTACACAAAGCGTTATTAAAAGAGGAAACATTATGTCAGTAGAAATTCTTGATCAACTTGAAGGAAAAATTAAACAAGCAGTTGAAACCATTCAATTACTTCAACTAGAAATTGAAGAACTAAAAGAAAAAAATGAAACAGCAAATCGTACCAACGAAACGCTACGTCAAGAACATGAACAACTTAAAGCGGAACATCAAAATTTCCAAGATCGTTTGCGTTCACTTTTAGGTCAAATTGACAACGTTTAATTTTAATCTTAACTTAAAAAGAAGCGGCTAAATTTTGGAATAAATTCAGAATTAGCCGTTTTTTATAGAATCTATCTCATGGCGAAACTTTACTTTTATTACTCCTCGATGAATGCAGGAAAATCAGCAACTTTACTTCAATCTTCCTATAACTATCAAGAACGTGGAATGAATACATTAGTTTATACTGCAGCGATAGATTCTCGTTATGGTGTAGGTAAAGTTGCTTCACGTATTGGTATATCTCAAGAAGCTCATTTATTTTATCCGATGAGTGATTTATTTCGGGAAGTAAGTGAACATCTTCAACAACAAACATTGCATTGTATCTTGATTGATGAGGCTCAGTTTTTAACTAAAGACCAAGTCTATCAATTGACTGAAATTGTCGATAAGCTTAATATTCCTGTCTTGTGTTATGGATTAAGAACTGATTTTCAAGCAGAGTTATTTGAAGGCAGTAAATATTTACTCGCTTGGGCAGATCAGCTCGAAGAGCTAAAAACAATTTGTTATTGTGGACGAAAAGCAAACTTTGTAATTAGAATGAATAAGCAAGGTAAAGCTATATCTGACGGAGAGCAAATTCAGATTGGTGGTAATGATACCTATCTTTCTGTTTGTCGACGCCATTACAAAGAAAAACTAAATAAATAGGAATAGGAAAGAGAAGTCCCTATTTTATTATATTGGTTTAATAGGTGTAGGTCCGATAAAGAAATAATCCAATTAAGATAATAAGCATAATAATTATCTGTATTAGTCGTTTTTTAGTGAGTTTTTCTGCTGCCATAATTTCCCCATTATTGAAATAATTTATCTGCTCTACATTTTATAAAAAATATGTTAGAATTTGTTCTAAATCAAATTTAAGTAACAAATTTCCGACTATGAAAATTGTATCTGATTCAAAAACAAATGGAAGAACAACTTGCACAATTCATTGCCAAAATTGTAGTATTAGTCAGCTTTGTCTTCCTTTTACACTTAATGAACATGAATTAACTCAATTAGATAATATCATTGAGCGTAAAAAACCTGTTCAAAAATCACAAATTATTTTTCAGTCTGGTGAGGAATTAAAGTCCATTTATGCAATCCGTTCTGGAACAATCAAAAGCTATACAATTAGTGAGAGTGGAGAGGAGCAAATTACAGCTTTTCACTTACCGGGCGATTTAATCGGGTTTGATGCTATTATTGATATGAAACATATAGGATTTGCTCAAGCACTTGAAACTTCGATGATTTGTGAAATTCCTTTTGATATTTTAGATGATCTTGCAGGTAAAATGCCAAAGATTAGACATCAAATTATGCGCTTAATGAGTAGCGAAATCAAAAGTGATCAGGAAATGATTTTACTCTTATCTAAAATGAGTGCTGAGGAAAAGTTAGCGGCATTCTTATATAATTTATCGCAACGTTATTCTGCTAGAGGTTTTTCTGCTAAAGAATTTCGTTTAACAATGACTAGAGGTGATATCGGGAACTATTTGGGATTGACGATTGAAACAATAAGTCGATTACTTGGACGTTTTCAAAAAAGTGGCATGATTTCCGTTCAAGGTAAATATATCATAATTAATAAAATGGAAGAACTAAGTAATTTAGCTGGAGGAATCCGGTCTCAAATTCCAGTATCTGTAGCTTGTCCGTAATATTTATAACAAAAAAATATTTATTAAAGATCCCATTTATTCTTATACTCATTCTTATTTAAAAGCATAAAAAAAACCCAATATTTTTAGTTAAAATATTGGGTGAGGCTTTTACCCAAAAATGAAAAAAACTACTATTTACTAATTTTACAGCTTATAGCTTAGCACATAGTTGCTTCTTAGGACTGATATTTTATATTTAAGTTCAAAATAATTTCAAAAATTATTTTATAATAAAAGTAAATATAAGTTTGTCTTGTGTGTTTATGTAGCTACACAGTTATATTTAAAAAAATATAAAATACAATACAAACTGACTACTTATATAAATAAGTTGTCAGTTTGTAGAAGAATATTGTAGCTTATTCGGTCTCTACCCAGTATTACGCATACCTGCAGCAATTCCTGTAATAGTAATCATTAATGCTTGTTCCAATTCTGGATTTGGATTTTCTCCTTGTGAACGTAATCGATGTAGTAATTCTACTTGAAGTAGATTAAGTGGATCGGTGTAAATATTGCGTAATGCAATGGATTCTGCAATCCAAGGTAAATCTGCCATAAGCTGTCCATCATGAGCAAGTGATAGTACTGTTTTAATGTCTGATTGTAATTGGTTGCGTAATGTTTCACCTAAATGATGTAAATTTTCTGGCACTAATCGTTGATCGTAATGTTCTGCAAGCCATAGATCAGCTTTACTGAATACCATCTCTAGCATTCCGATTCGTGTTGAGAAGAATGGCCATTCTTGACACATTGTCTTAAGTAATTCTTCTTGCCCATCATTAATAAATTGTTGCAGAGCAGACCCTGCACCAAGCCATGCAGGAAGCATTAAGCGATTTTGCATCCATGCGAAGATCCAAGGAATTGCACGTAAACTTTCAACACCACCATTTGGATTTCGTTTAGCTGGACGAGAACCAAGTGGTAATTTTGATAACTCTTGTTCTGGAGTTGCCGCTCGGAAGTAAGGTACAAAATCAGCTTCTCCCCGTACAATATTGCGGTACTGTTCACAAGAAATCTTAGAGGCTTCATTCATCATTTCACGCCATGCTTGTTTTGGTTCTGGAGGTGGGAATAAATTAGCTTCTAATATTGCACTTGCGTAAAGATCCAAACTTTCAACGGCTACAGCAGGTAAACCAAGTTTAAAGCGGATCATTTCCCCTTGTTCTGTCACTCGTAAGCCATTTTTTAGTGAGCGTGGCGGTTGTGAAAGTAGAGCAGCATGAGCTGGTGCACCACCACGACCAATAGTACCACCACGACCGTGGAATAAAGTTAATTCAATCGAATATTGTTCACAAAGATTTACTAGTGCTTCTTGTGCACGATACTGTGCCCAAGAGGCAGAAAGCATTCCAGCATCCTTGGCTGAATCGGAATAACCAATCATAACCATCTGTTGATTATTAATAACTCCACGATACCAACCAATATTAAATAGATTTGTCATTACTTTTTCACAACGATCTAAATCGTCTAATGTTTCAAATAATGGAGCTACAGGAATATTGATTTTACAGCCAGCTTCTTTCAGCAATAAGTGTACAGCAAGCACATCAGAGGCATCTCTTGCCATTGAAATAACATAGGCAGAAATAACACCTTCTGGTTGTTCTGCTACGACTTTACAAGTATCTAGTATTTCTTGTGTTTCAGGACTCGGTTGCCAATTAGTTGGAACAAGAGGACGACGAGAGCTTAATTCACGCACAAGGAAAGCTTGTTTATCATCTTCTGTCCATTGTGAATAGTCGCCTAGTCCAATATAACGAGTGATTTCAGCAATAGCCATTGTATGGCGAGTACTTTCTTGACGAATATCAAGGCGTGATAAACCTAATCCGAAACAACGCACACGACGGAGACAATCTAACAACCCACCATTTGCAATAATTCGCATGCCGCATTTTTGTAGAGATTGGTAGCAATCGTATAATGGTTCCCATAACTGTTCATCATTAGTTAGTATATCTTTTGAGTTAATACTTAACGTTTTACCTTGTAATAATTCTGCATAATAGGTTACGGTGTTTGTTAATTTATTACGCAACTCTTTCATTAAGATGCGGTAAGGTTCTTTATGATCACCATATTTTTCACGAAACTCAGGTGTACAATTAATGATAGAAAGTTCATCAGCTAGAGATTTTATATCTTCTAAAAATAGTTCAGCGGCCTTCCAACGATTCATATGCAGTACTTGTCGGGTTGTTTGTGCTGTCACAAATGGATTACCATCTCTATCGCCCCCCATCCAAGAAGAGAAGCGAACAGGAGCTAGACTAACGGGGTGTTGGACGCCGAAATTTTTTTCTAAATGATAATTAACTTGGCGACAAAACTCTGGAACGGCTTTCCATAAGCTATTTTCAATAACAGCCATTCCCCATTTTGCTTCATCCACTGGCGTTGGGCGTTTAGTACGAATTTCATCAGTGTGCCAGGCTAATGCAATAAGTTGCATTAAACGGCGTTTTAATTTAGTGGTTTCTTTTTCTGTTAAGTCGTCGTGTTCTAATCGACTCAAGGTACGATTAATTTCGACATGTTTATTGACAAGTGAACGTCTAGTTACTTCAGTAGGATGAGCAGTTAAAACAAGATCAATTAGTAGTTTTTCTACAGTTTCGATCACTTTTTTTGGGGATATATTTTGTAATTTTAGCCGTTCAAATAGTTGTCCAAGTGAACGATCGCCTAATAATGAATCTTGACTGTGACGTGAAATTGTTTGGTATTGCTCTGCAATATTGGTTAGATTTAAGAATTGACTAAATGCTCTTGCAACAGGAATTACATTCTCTGTGGAAATATTAGCGAGGATATCAAGTAATTCTTCTCTTGCTTTTTCATCCCCTGAACGTGAACTTCGAGAAAGTTGTCTAATATTCTCAATGAGTTCTAAAATTTCATTACCTTGTGCATCTCGAATAGTTTCACCGAGAAAATCGCCTAGCATATGAATGTTATGACGCATAGATTCGTAAAGTTGGCTCATTGTTTATCCTCTTTTTAGGTAAAATTTTATTGTATAGATATACCTAAAAAGGGGAATTTTATCAATATTATTTAGTTTTTTTAATGAAATAAATTAGAAAAATTATTCCTTAGCAAATAAATGTTGATTATTTTTAAGTTGATCACGAGTTAGACTGAATACACCAATCCCACCATGTTTAAATTCAAGCCAATGGAATGGAACAGTTGGAAATTGTTCAATTAGATGTAACATACTATTACCTACTTCACATACAAGAACACCATTGTCAGATAAATAATCTACTGCTTGAGCTAAGATTCGTTTAGTAATCGTTAATCCATCACTACCTGAACCTAATGCCATTTCAGGCTCGTGGTGAAATTCTTCTGGCATAGTATCAAGATCTTCTTCATCTACATAAGGAGGATTAGTAATAATTAGGTCATAATGATCTTGTGGTAGTGAATCAAATAGATCCGATTGAAGTGGAAATACACGATGATTAAGTTGATGACGATCGATATTAATTTCAGCCACATTTAAGGCATCAATAGAAAGATCAACCGCATCAATTTCAGCTTGTTGAAAGCGATCTGCACAAGCAATAGCAATACAGCCACTTCCTGTACACATATCTAAAATACGTTTAGGTTCTGTACACAAAATACCTGTAAATCCTTCTTGGATGAGTTCACCAATTGGTGAACGGGGAATAATCACTCGCTCATCAACATAAAATTCTAAACCACAAAACCATGCTGAATTAGTAAGATAAGCAATAGGTTTTCTTAATCCTAAACGTTGTTTTACCATTTCAACGATGCGTTTTTTTTCTATGAGGGTTAAACGAGATGAATATAAGCTTTCGGGTATATCAATTGGTAAAGATAAAGCACTTAACACAAGCTGGTTAGCTTCATCCCAAGCATTATCTAGTCCATGTCCATAATAAAGATCAGAAGCATTAAAATAGCTATATGCCCAACGCATCATATCCAAAATTGTATGTAAGTCTTGTTCTATTGGCTGTGTTGGTGAATTAATTTCATCCAACAAATCCAGATTATAATGGGGTTCAAACATAGTATTTTCTCTAGTTAATAAAAACGGAAGTGTTATACCATATTTCCCTTTATGTTAGAATGAGGAAAATAAGTTTTGGAGGATAGGTAATGCCGGAGAATGATGATTTTTCTTTATTTCATGAAGCAATTAAAGGGGTAAAAAAGATTAAACAAGATACTTTTTTCCCAAAAAACGAGCATCGTGAAAAAATAAGTGAAATACGAGAGTTAAAAGAACAAGAGGATACATTATTCTATTTTTCAGATGAATATGAACCATTATTAACTGATGAAAATGAAAAGGTTCGTTATCGTCGTGAAGATGTTGATCCTCATATTTTAAAGCAATTACGTCGTGGTGATTTTGAGCCAGAGTTATTTCTTGATCTTCATGGATTAACTCGAGAAAAAGCGAAAAAAGAACTTGCAGCATTAATTCTTGCTTGTGAAAGAGAGCGAGTTCACTGTGCAAGTATTATGACAGGATATGGGACCAAAACATTAAAATATCAGATCCCACGGTGGCTAGTACAACATCCAAAAGTAATGGCATTACACCAAGCCCCTCGAGAATGGGGAGGAGCAGCTGCCATTTTAGTCTTAATTGAACAGAAAGAGCTTAGAGATATTCATGAATTTCAGGGTAGATAATGTTACAAGCGGTTAGTTAATATTAAAATATTGGTATAGACTTTTTTAGGTATTATTCATATTACCTGTCATAGCATATTTTTATTTAGTATAAAATATTATCTATCTATTTGTTATTTAAAAAGAATATGTTTATTTTTTAAACATATTTTATGTAACATTATACCTATGAGATGACAGACTAATGTAGTAATGATTATGAATATAAAACCGCTCGTATTTATCGTTGCAAGTAGTTGTTCGCTACTCACTTTTGCAGCTCCCCCACCTATCGATTCTTTGAATCAACTTGATGCAAGAGAATAGCAAAGAACTCAACAATATCAAAATTTTTAAAATCAGATGCTTTCTTCTGAATCTGATATCAGATTGGATACTTCCGTTAATCAACAACTTACTTTACCTATTAATGAATCCCCTTGCTATCCCATTCATAAAATTACCTTAAAAGATTACTCATCTGATAATTCCAATACAGGTAGTCAATTTGACTCCATGTTAGACAAAGCCAGTGAAGATCTCAATTTAACTTTACCTCACTGTATTGGTGGAGAAGGATTGGGAGTTCTGATGAAGCAAATCCAAAATCGTATTATTGAACAAGG
>NZ_JARIDQ010000070.1 GCF_029256985.1 Otariodibacter sp.
CTTTGTACAACCATTAATAAGATAGACATACCTGTACCAATAGCTTCCCCTGTTGAAAGTGAACTACTTTCTGCTCGCATCCAACCGTCAGCACCACGATAGGTTTCGACTTCAAGGTCAAGGTAATTGCGATAATCTAATAATTCTTCGCCAATGGTTTGTGGGGTACGTTGTCCCATTTCAATATGTGGATTGACACGTTTATACAACATCGCTAACGCCTCAGAGAAACTTAATTGCTGATTCTCGAAAAGATCACTATGTTGTTCACGTTCACTTGATAAAGCATTAAGTAAAATTGCGTGCGTATCACGAATATTCACCACTAAACGCACGCCTTTAACCTGACCAAAGGCGATATTTTGTAGCCCTTGGTTGAGTTGTAGAATACGATTTTGCTCACGCTGAATGGTTTTACGTAAAATATTTGCCACACTTTCCGCACTGATCGCCAATTTCTTCTCACGGCTAGTTAGTTCATTAGTTAAGCGAGATAACTCAATTTCCATTTGCTCAATCGCATCAATTGGATCATCTGTTTTAATAATATCTTGACGAATACGTTCACGCAGATGTTGGTAAACGGAAATAAAGAATGCAACTTTATGCTCTGGTTTACGGCTATCTTCAGACAAACGTAAGGTATCACGCAAATATTCATTATCCGCAACGGCTTGACGCAACGCACCCAACGCTTTATCAGAAATAGAACGTAATTCTTCGCTAGAGAGATAAGCTAACTCACGACGATTTAAGCGTTTTTCCACATCACTATCTCGTGACATCTTTAACACTAAGCACCAACTTTGTTTTGCTTGTACCACAATTTCACGTTGAGTGTGATAATCACGTTCTGCTTTACGCACCGCTTTAAGCATTCCGTCCATTTCAGCTTGAATTACAGCTACTTGTTTTTCAACATAGCTACGACGAGTACGTTGTTGATTTAAGCGTTGTTGAGCTTCATCACGGCGAACTGTTGCACGCTCTACTGCTTCAGGATCATTACGAATACCGTATTCATCCATTTCATGTAATAGCTCTTGTAATAATTGATTTTTGGTATCATAAGTACTACGCAATACGGTTAGAACTTGATTATATTCCGTTAATTTTGCTTGAGTTTGACGTAATTGCTCACGAGCTTTCTCACGATCAGCTTGAGCATTCGCTAATTGCTGACGAAGTTTTTCATTCAATGCTGAACCTTCTGCACCTACGCTATCTTCATAACTAAAGTGCAAGCGACGATTCATCACATCTGCAAGGCTAAATACTTTCTGTTTTAGCAATTTTTGTTGCTCAACTGACCGCTTATAATCCGCTTGTAATTGATCAAATTGAGTTGGGTCGCTCTTTAACGCCACCGCAATTGGCTCAAGTTGTACTAAATATTGCCCAAACTGACGAATATATTGTTCATCTTCTTGTGCTTCTAATAATTGCTCACGATAAATTTCCACTTTATCCGCTAATGAATCATCCGCCAACAAACTCACTTGTGGTAACAATTTATTCAATAATTGCAATTCAGCTTTGACATTATCTAACTGATGGCGAATTTGTTGTTCTTGCCCGCTTGCTTGGGCTAAATCACGCTCAATTTCTGCTTGTTGTTGAGTGATTTCTTGCATTGCCAATTCAGGATCAGGCTGAAATGCAAGAGATAAATGTGTGCCGACAAATTGGCTCAAGTGTTGATATAATCGTTGGCATTTCTGAACATCAAAGGCTTTTTCTGCGTGTTGTTCAGACGTTTCATCACGCTCAATTTTTAATTTTTCAAGCTGTTGTTCACGAGATGCTCGACCAAATAATGGTACTTCTGGGAATTTAGAATAACGCCATTGACGGTTTGATACCTGTACCACCACTCCATCAGCGACTTCTTCTGCATCAAATACATTATCATCGAACGAATTCGGATCACCTTCGATCAAATAAAGATCATCAGGACAATCATCTAAATGTTCTAACTGTGATTTCACTGTCTTTAAATCTCGCACCACAATGGCATGACGAGCTTCGCCATATAAGGCAGAGAAGTAAGGTGCATCTTCTAAAGATACATCTTCATACAATTCAGATAAAAGTACACCACCTAACTTTTCAGCTAAATGATTTAAACGAATATCCTCTGCACCATCTGGTTGGCTTAAGCGGGAGATTTTTTCATCTAAACTCTGCTCTTTTCTCGCTAATTTATCACGAGCTAAAGTTGCTTCACGCTCTTTATCGAGCGTATTCTGCATAAATTGCATTACCGATTGGCTTGCTTCAAATATTTCACCACATTGTTCTTGTAAACGAGCCAATGCTGATTGAGCCGTATGCCACGCAGGTGCAGATTGAGCTAATTGTTGATATTGTTTAGCTAATTGATCTCGTTGCTGACGATGGGTTGAACGCATTTCAACAATTTCTGATAATTCGTCCTCTAAATCTTCTAAGCGAATTTGTTGCTCTTCATAGTAGCTATCGAGTTCGGTAACGTTATCAAGTGTAATTGTTGATTGTGATTTATGAGCGAACTCATTAAATAAACGCTCTGCATTCTGTTGTTGATGCAAGCGTTGCTCTAATTCTGCTAATTTTTGACGTAAAGTCACCGCTTGTTGAGCTTGTGCTTTTTGATTCGGATAAGCATCGAGTAACGCTTTTGCCTCATCCCACGCTTGCAAGCGGTCAGTTCCACCTGAAATTTTGCAAACTAACTCATATGCCTTATCAAATTGGCTTTTCGCCATATCAGATACGGAAAGACGTTGCTCTAAATCGAATACTGTATCTGTGATCTCATCCGCTTGTGCAGAAAATTCCGCGTGGTAATCTTCTACATTGTGTAAATCAAGTTGCGGTAAACCACACAACTGTTTAGCTTTTTCTAAGGCTTGAACGGCTTGCTGATACTGTAAGGCTCTAGTTTGTTGAGCATCTAACGCTTGTTGATAATCAGCCATTTGAGTACGCAAATCTTCAACTAATTCATCCGATGAATCCGCTTTTTCCTGTGCATACTCCACTTGCTCGTGGACTTCTTCCACAGCAATTTGTTGCTCTTCTAGCTTTTCAGATAATTCTTCAATATCTATTTGATAGCGTTCAACCTTTTCTTGATGACGCATTGCATTCGAGACAAGATTAAGATGATCGGATGCCTGATTATATTCTGCTTCTAATTGTGATTCTGATTGAGATAAATCTTCCGCTTCTTTGCTAAACTCGACTAATCGTTGTTGCTCTGTGGTTAGCTTAGATTTTGCTTGATACCATTCCTGACGTTTTTCTATGGCATCTTTAACGTTACCCTGTCGCTCATTTGCATGACGCATATAATCTGCGGACACATAATTGGTCGATTCAGTGATTAACTTTCTAAACATATCACGATCAGATTGGGTTAATTTGATCGCTTCTAATGTCATACGGTTTTCACGTAATGCCGACTCCATATCTTGGAAAGCTTGTTGTACCCCCATATTTTCTGGCAACAAATAGTCACGCAAAGATTTAGTAATTACGCTTGAAATCCCTCCATATAATGAAGCTTCAATTAATTTATAGAATTTACTACGGTCTGATGAGGATCGTAAACGTTTTGGTAATACCCCTAAATCAAATAAGAAACTATGATAATCGGTTATTGAATTATATTGTTTAAACGTTACTTCTGACTCTTCAAATTTTTCTTTTAAGTCATTTAATGACAATACACGCGCACTGCGATCACCCACTTGTTCAGTTAAAACAGTGATAATTGACTGCGTTTTTGGAATATTTAGTAAGGAAAAAGATTTAATATCGACTTTCTTATCTCGTCCCGCTATTTGTTGTAATCGCACACCTGAAATAATTCGTTCGCCACGCGAGTTTTCACTTTCTAATACTGCATAACAAACACCCGCTTTTAATTTACCATATAGCCCTTTATCTCTTGAGCTAGAGGTTGAACCTGCTTCGGTGGTATTACGGAAATTTAATAGACTTAAATCGGGGATAAGTGCAGTAACAAAGCCCGCCATTGTGGTTGATTTACCAGCCCCATTACCACCTGATAATGTAGTGACCAATTCATCTAAATCAAAGGTACGAGCAAAAAAACCATTCCAGTTAATTAGCGTTAATGAGCTAAATTTCCCACGGACAATCCCTTCCGCACGAGCAAGCGGTGCGATTGGTGCAACAGTTTGCGATACGCTATTTTCCATTATTCTTCCTCACCCATTAATTCAGTTTCATCATCAGAATCTTGTTCAATTTCAGTTTCGATATTTTGTAAATTTGCTGGAATAGTCGCTTCCCCAACTTGTAATAAACGGCGTTGTGCTTCTCTTGGATCTTCGCCTGAACGCACATCCGCACCAAAACGGAATACTGACTCTGAAATAATAAATTTTTTGCTATTCTGATCACCTACTCGACTAATCATCCCAATACGTTGTAAACGGCGTAATGCTCCACCCACTTTTTCTTGCAGTTTTGCTTTATCTAAATCTGAACCGTTAGAGCGAGGATTGACCGCTTTTAATAATTTTGTTTCATCCGCCAAGCTTAATAATTCTTGATAGACTTCGTCATAGCTAAAAATACCCTGTTGTGCCAAGCGTTCTGGACTGAGATAAAGATAACAAAGCACTTTCCCCACTAGCATTTCCATTTCACTCATCGCACTACGAGGAATCAACGTTGAGGCACGAGGGCGTAAATAGAAAAAGCCTTCTGGCGCACGAATTAATTCAACGTGATAACGACGATAAAAAAGTTCTAGTTCAGATTGATAATCCATTAAAAAAGCGTGTTCATCCAACGCTTCGATGCCAATATGTCGCCCTGAACGTAACTGGCTATCTAGTGCAGGGAAAATCGGATTAGCAATTGCGTGTGCTAATTTCGTTGGGATAAGATCTTGGGTTTCTGTCATAGTTATTTCTCAGTCTATATGCTGTATTTTATAGGTATACGTTAGCTATTTTGGTAAATTTTTACTTAAATCTAACCGCTTATACTTTATATTGATCAATTACATTTGCTTGCACTTCAGCACCATCATCATTAATCGGTTGCCAATTTGGATAAACGGCTTGGTTATCATCACTGGCCATACCTAATTTAACCGCTTGATCAACAATAATTCTTGCCACATCAAAATGGCGAGAAAGTGGATATTTCGCAAGTTGCTCTTTTAAAATTACACTTAAATCGATTGGCTTACCTTCTTCACGGTAAGGAATAAGATGAGCTTGCATAATGGCAATAATCTGTTCTTGTACATCAGAAACTGATTCATATTCTAATTCACTCGGCAATTCACCTACTGCTTCAGCATCATTGAGTTCACTTTCATCATCACGTAAATCTAATAGGCTGTCCGCTTTAGCGGTATAAAGCATCCAAGGTGCATCAAAATAATCTTGAATAGATTGACGTAAACGCTGTCCGAATACACGATTTTTATCCATATCTATTGCAGTACGAATAAATTTATGTACGTGGCGATCATAGCCGATCCATAAATCAATGGATTGTTGCCCCCAGCTAATAATGCGGTCAAGTTTATTTTGTAAATTAACCACCATCACATCAACAAAATCTAAATCATTACGTCCAATTAAACAGCTTTGGATACGCAATAATTGTGCTTGTAACTTATCACCAGCTGCATTTAATGTATCTTGTAACTCTCGTAAATTGACCGAGGTTTCATCTAATAATTGCTGACAAGTTGTAATTGCCTCATGCCAATTCTGGCTAAGTAACGTAGCAATGCGTTCACGAATTTGTTGCTGATTTTCATCCATCATTCGTTGTGAAAGATCGATGCTATCGAAAATTTCCGCCACAGAATACTTCAATGGCGCAAAGACTTGTTGTCGCCAAAAATGCTCATCGCCCCCTTCCTCTGCGGAGGCTGATGCACGCTGAATTTCATTTGCAACAATAGAAAGTTGTAGTGATAAACGTAATGTTGAAAATTCACGCTGACGAATATAGTAACTGGCAACTCCCACACCCAATGGTGTTAAGCGATAAATTGCTAATCCTTCGGTAAATTCACTACTGAATCGGTTTAAAAATCGCTGTTTCACTAAATCATTAATAGCATTATTAGCACGTTGAGAGAGTGTGGATTCGGATTGTTCAAATCCTTCAGATACATAACGAAATAGATCAAGTAGGTCGCTTTCTAATAATTCGCTATCGAATCTATCATTGTTATACAGCGAAATAACTAATAAAAAAGCTAGACGATCCGTTGGTAATGAAAGGGAGAACTCTCGATCTTTTGTCCAAGAGATAAGTTCTGGGAGGGTTTGAACTAATTCATTATGCATAAGCGATTCAATTACCATTATCAATCAAAAAATGGCTTATATTGTAACTTAATCAACTCAAAATAGGAAAGGCAAGCGGTTAGATTATGCGATTTTTTTGCATAAATTCTGAATCATTAACTTGGCAATATTTATATTACTGACTTTCTCTATCATTTCTAGACCTGGACTTGCATTCACTTCAAGGATCATTGAACCCGTTTGAGATCGTATAAGATCCACTCCTGCCACATCTAAACCTAATGCTTGTGTCGCTTTAATTGCGATGTTTTGTTCATGCGACGATAACTCGATGGGTTCTGCATACCCACCTTGGTGAATATTGGCACGAAATTCACCGCTTGTACCGAATCTCGCCATTGTTGCCACCACTCTATTGCCAATAACAAAGGCTCGAATATCTTGTCCACTCGCTTCTTCAATATATTTTTGTAACAGCGATTTTACTTTGGCACTACGTAAGGTATCCAATAAACTGACAGTGCTTCGCTCATTTTCCGACAGCATTACCCCCACACCTTGTGAACCTGCTATCGTTTTAATAATGGCACTTGGCGAGAATGATTTAACCGTTTGTGTCGTTGAAAAGAGATCACCCGTAAAAACCGTATCAGGTACAGGTAAATTAGCTGCTGCCAATAATTGCAGACTTTGCCATTTATCTCTAGCTAATCTAAATGCTTGCGAAGAATTTAGCACAGGAATTTGCTGTGCTTCAAAATGCGATAACACATAACAGCCCATTTCTGTACTACTTATACCGAATCTTGGCAAAATAGCAGAATAGGTATCTAATAATTGAGGCAAAGGACGATTTTTATCATAGCTTTCACCAAGCTGATAATAACATTGAAACTGCCCTTTCGAGAGATGTAACGAAAAACGGTTAGGATCCAAAATATCTATTTTAAACCCTAACTGCTCACTTTCTTGCTTTAGCCGTTGGCAACTATATAGCCGAGGTTCACGGCAAAGCATTAATAATTTCATCGTTTCAACAAACCTTGTTTTTGTAGATATGGCAAAACATTCGGACGTACTGGTTGCTCTAATGCTTTTTTAATGCCATCTTGCCAGTGTAATCCTTTTCCTGAACGTTTTTCATAGTAATCAAATAATTCTTGATTATAACTATCAACGGCTTTTTGATCTAATTCTGGATAACTATTTTCATAAAGCATTAATTCTTTAGGTACTCTTGGTTTCAGTTCTGGATCTTGATCAGGGTAACCTAAACACATCCCAACCAAAGGTGCACAATATTCGGGTAATTGTAAAAGCTCAGAAACTTGCTCAATATTGTTTCTTAATGCACCAATATACACACCACCAAGCCCTAGTGATTCTGCCGCTAAAAGCACATTTTGTGCCATAATCCCAGCATCGACTGCGCCAATGATTGTTACTTCCGCCCAATCTAACTGAGCATTTGTATTAAGTTGGTGATGCTTTTGGAAATCAATACAAAATACCAAAAACTCTGCACACTCTTCCACATAAGTCATACCAGATGCTTCTTTGATACCCTGACGGATTTTAGGATCAGTAACCCGTACAATAGACACAGCTTGAAGATGATTGGAACTTGATGCTCGACGTCCAGCATCAATCAATGTATTGAAAATTTCTTCTGAGATAGGTTGATTAGTAAATTTACGAATGGAACGATGAGATAAAATAGTCTCAACAGTTTGTTTACTGTTCATTTTTATATCCTTTGTTAATAAATTATCTAATTAGTCGTCACATCAGTTTTTATCGATTTTATTCGATTACAATTTTTCTAAATATTGGCGACCGCCTAAATTGCGAACTTGAGAGATTATCCATCTTTGCTTTTTACGCATTTGTGCGTTTGGATTTGATACCTTAAAGATAATCGGATTAGGTAATGATGCTGCAAGTAATGAGGCTTCAGATAAATTAAGTGATGCTGCACTTTTATTAAAGTAATGTTTAGCCGCAGCTTCTACTCCAAAAATACCTTCACCAAATTCTGCAATATTGAGATAAATCTCAAGTATTCGTTCCTTACTCCAAAGCGTTTCAATCAATAATGTCAAAGGAAGCTCAATTCCTTTTCTGATCCAACTTGTCCCATGCCAAAGGTAAAGATTCTTAACGGTTTGTTGTGAGATTGTTGATGCTCCTCTTAGTTTAGCATCACCAAAGATACTTCCTGTCACAACACTTTTAATTGATTCCCAATCTATACCATAATGTTGAGCAAACTTTTGATCTTCGCCAGCAATCGCAGCCATCTTCATTTGCCATGCTATCTGGTCAGAACTCGCCCATTCATAATTTTGATGATAATCAGCATTGTTAATATGCTCGATCTGCTGCTCGAGCATATACGCAGAAAATGGAACAGGAACGATAGAAAATAACAATGAGAGCAAGAAATACAAACTGCTAAATAATACAACTATTCGACTAATAAAAAACCATAACCAGCCTTTTATTGTTTTTATTTTCGAGGAAGGGATAAAATATTTACGTAAACACCACTTCGTTAAACTAAAACTAGTCTTCGACATTTAATTTATTACTTATCCAATCACGAATTTCTGGTTCAACTGTTTTTAACATATTTGAACCTCGAGTTATAGTTGCAGCACTTGTATTCAATTGCTGCTGTATCTCCCGTTGAGGCTCTTGCCCATTTAATAATGCATCTATTATTTGTACACGCAAGCCTAATGAACTTCGTTCATCAGTGGTTAATAACATTGAAAGCAAATCTTCTACCCGATCTTCTACAACTGATTGCTTAAGTAAATCGATAAATCTTTGCCACTCTTTTGGATCTCTTTGTTGATAAAGTGCTTTCATAACAATCTTTTTAAAATAACAATAAATAATGAAATGCAAATTATGATCTGCATCTCACCGCTTGCCTACTATTTTTCTACTTACCTGTACGTTGATCGTCTAATTCTGCACCTTTAGGTACATTAAATTTAAATAAATTAGCAGATACTCCCGCAGTGGTAATATTTCTTAAAACATAAAGATTGCTCTGTCCATCATTCTCAATAGTACTAAAGCCTTTCAATAATCCATTACTATCAATACGAATGTCAAATTGTTTAATATTACTTTTTGTCTTAGGTTTTAAAATAAAAGCATCCATATTTTGCTCAACATCATACTCATTCCAATATTTTTTATCATTACTTGTTAATAAGACAAAGGGAGTATTATTTACTACATCACTGACCCAATTTGCTGTAACTTGGGATACAAATGGATCATAAAACCAAACTGTTTTTCCATCTGATACAATTAAATTTTCTTGTGGTACTTTTGTATCCATTCTAAACAGATTAGGTCGTTTCACTTGAAATGTACCAGAACCTTGCTGGACTATAGTCCCCTTACTTGAACGTACTATTTGTTGGAAATTTGCACTATATTGGGTTATAGAATCTAAACGTTTTTGTAGTTCTTGCACTGATTGAGCATCAGCAAACGCCCATGACGTTACTGATAAACATGATAAACAAATAAGCGATTTTTTAAAAAAATTATTCATTCAATATCCTTTTCTTTTCGGAATAACTAGTTGGACAAGTTCAATATAAAAAGTTCATTAGGGCTAAAGCAACTAAAAATCAATTCCTGTACCCAAGCCTACTCCAACCCCAACACCATTAGAGCCTCCGCTAGCCTTAACACCACCATCAACAGCACATCCTGTTAGAACGATTATCATCATTAAGACTAAAAATTTCTTCATTCCTTATTCCTTTTCTTTGAAAACTGATATACATTCATTATTACTGAGTCGGCATTCTACTTGTTTTAAGTACATTAGATCAATTTTAAAGGAAAGTTTATGAAAAAATTGTTACAATCCCTCTTATTTATCTTCTTTTTCATAACAGCCTGTCATGCAAGTATTAATATTACTGAAGGTGAAATTAATAGTTATCTAAATAATGAATTAGAAAAGAAAATTACACTTAAGGATTCTGTTGGTATTCATAAAATATTTGAACTTGATTATGATCTACACGATCTCAGCACTCAAATTGGAAGAACTTTAGAAAAAAATGTCGAAGTGTCTGGCACAGTTGATGGATTGTTAAAAATAAAGAGAAAGCACTATCCAGTAAAAATTAATATCAACATTACTACAATGCCTTACTATGATCCAAATAGAGGAGAATTATTCCTAAAAGATATTAATTTAAAAAAATGGAAAATTTCTCCTGCAAAATATCAAGATGATCTACGATATTTTATGCCTTTTATTATAGATGGTTTATCTTCAATATTAAACTCAACACCAGTCTATACACTAGATGAAAGTAAAACAAAAGAGTTACTTATCAAAAAAGTTGCAAAAAAAATTATTGTAGTAGATGGAGTATTAAAGCTAGAAACTACAATATTTTAGGTGTTTTAGTAAAAATTTTGTGATCAATATCTATATTTTAAATATTGCTAATTGAGAATCTTATTTTTTTTATTAAGATCAACGGTATATAAACAATAACGGAGATATTACAATGGAAATAGGCATCGTAAAATGGTTTAACAATGCGAAAGGATTTGGTTTTATTACATCAGAGGTATTTGAAGGCGATATTTTTGCTCACTTTTCAGTAATTGAAGGCGAAGGCTACCGAACACTCAAAATGGGACAAAAAGTCCAATTTGAATTCACTAACGGAGATAAAGGAGCTTCTGCGTCACGAATTGTTCCAATTATTGAATAATTCATAGCAAATTTTATCTTACTTTCTGCCCGACTGTTCTTTTAACAACAGAACAGTCTTGGTTTTATTATCAATTATAAATAGAAAAAACACAGATGAATTAATCTATCTGTGTTTGTAGTTCTACTCCAAACTGAGTATGCCTATTTAAGCAAAACCTTGTAATTCAGGATTAATAGGTGTATTAGCAATATTATTAACGTAGTTACATAAGGTCGCTAAACTTACACCAAGGATTACATCAATCGCATTTTGTTGGGTGTACCCTGCATCAAAAAATACTTTTAATTGTGCTTCTGATAATTTTGCTTTTTGCAACATTACAGTCAAAGTAAAACGAGCCAAAGTATCCAATTTATGATCACTTTCAATACGTGTTGTTGTACGAATAGCCTCAACTACTTCTTTAGGCATGTTTAATAATTTTAACGCAATTTTAGTATGTCCAGCGACACAGAAACCGCAACCATTTACTACTGCTGCTGTAATTTGGACTACTTCTCTCTCTTCTGCGGTCAAACTATTTCGTCCATTAATGCCTCCAACAGTACGATAAGTTTCAAGAGCTGTTGGAGCATTAGCTAACACACCTATTAAATTGGGTACAAACCCATTTGTATTTTTAACAGCTTTTAGTATTTCTTTTGATTGTTCTGGTGCTGTTTCATAAGTATGAATTTGAAATGTACTCATTAAATATTTTCCTTTAAGTTAAATAAAATTTCAGGGAGACTAAACCTGATAGACAAAAAATAAAAATAAGACTTTGCTATATTGAGTACAATTTAGTTATATATTGTAAAATTTTCATCTGATCCGACCGCTTACTACTTTTTGCTGAATTTGTTCATGGTAAAATAAAGAATCAATTATTAATAGATGTATCTAACAATGAATAAAATTGAACGCTTATTTGCCAATAATCATGCGTGGGCAACTAAAATGAAAGATGAGCAATCTGATTTCTTTAAACAGTTGTCTGAACATCAAAAACCAAGTTATCTTTGGATTGGCTGTTCTGATAGTCGAGTTCCTGCTGAAAAACTAACCGGGCTAGAACCTGGTGAGTTATTTGTGCATCGCAATGTGGCAAACCTTGTAATCCATACGGATCTAAACTGTCTATCTGTAGTGCAATATGCAGTAGAAGTACTTGAAATTGAACATATTATTATTTGCGGACATACAAATTGTGGTGGGATAAAAGCTGCTATTGGTACAGAAAACTTTGGTCTAATCAATAACTGGCTACTCCACATTAAAGATTTATGGTTTAAGCATAGTCACCTACTCGGCAAACTTTCCTATGATCAACGTGTAGATATGCTTACTCGTATTAATGTTGCAGAACAAGTTTATAATCTAGGTCGTTCTTCTATTATTGATTCTGCATGGAGAAAAGGACAATCTGTTTCTATTCATGGGTGGGTGTATGATGTAAATGATGGTTTTTTAATTGATCAGGGCGTTATTGCAAATAGCCGTGAAACACTTGAAATTACTTATCGTCAAGCTATTGCTAAATTACTTACAGAAGCAGATGAAATAAGTGCTAAAAATGAAATTGAACAAGATAAAAGCGAATAATAGATAACAAAAAATAGCGGTAGTAAAACTACCGCTATTTACATATTCTTATTTCAACTGAGCGAATGCTTGAAGCAGATCAGCTTTAATGTCCTCTATATGTTCTAAGCCTACAGAAAAACGTAGTAATTTGTTATCAATACCTCTTGCTATACGCTCTTTTTCTGGAATATCCATATGGGTTTGTGTTGCTGGATAAGTAATAAAACTTTCTGTGCCACCTAAACTTTCAGCAAAAGTAATTAATTTAATGCTTTTTAAGAAAGTATTGACCCAAGCTTCATCTTGTAAGCGGAAAGATAACATTCCCCCTTTACCTGAATATAATACATCTTGCACTTGAGGCTGTTCTGCTAAAAATTTGGCCAATGCAGTTGCATTTTCTTGATGACGTTCAACACGCAATGCTAATGTTTTTAAGCCACGAATAATCAAGTAAGAATCAAATGGTGAAAGTACTGTCCCTGCCCCATTCTGCATATAGTACAAACGCTCACAAAGCTCTTTACCTTTTGCTACCACTACGCCAGCAAGCACATCGTTGTGTCCCGACAAATATTTAGTCGCACTATGGATAACAATATCTGCACCTAAATCAAGTGGTTTAAATAATACTGGGGTTAAGAAGGTATTATCCACAATTAAAATTAAATTATGTTTTTTGGCAATTTTTGCTATTGACTCCACATCACACTCTTCCATCAATGGATTTGAGGGTGTTTCCACAAAAATGGCTTTTGTATTTGGAGTAATGGACTTTTCAATAACAGATAAATCCGCTGTATTGACATAAACAGGTTTTACCGCATGGTTGTGTTTATGACTAAAATCAAGTAAGCGATAAGTACCGCCATACACATCACTGGAAATAATCCACTCATCTGGTGACCTAAAAAGCGACATAATCAGTTGAATCGCTGCCATACCTGAAGCACAAGCAAATCCTGCATCTCCATGCTCTAATTTCGCAATCCCTTCTTCTAAGACACTACGTGTAGGATTCTTCGTGCGAGTATAATCAAACCCTGTTGATTCGCCTATTCCGTGATGCCCATAAGCAGTTGATAAATAAATAGGTGTTGCAACTGCTCCCGTTCGAGGATCGGTTTTATTACCTAACTGTACAAGAGTTGTTTCAATATTATCGTAATCATTATTTATGTTGTGTTGCATATTTATTCCTTATTTTTATTATGGTAAAACTTTATTGGAATCTGACCGCTTGTATTGATTATTATAAGTTATTGAGATCCAATACATCTGTCATATCAAATAATCCTGCTTTTTTATCTTTGAGCCATTTAGCTGCTCTGACTGCACCTTTAGCAAAAGTCATTCGACTTGATGCTTTATGAGAGATTTCGACACGTTCACCTTCATCTGCAAACCATACACTATGTTCACCAACTACATCACCTGCACGAATAGTTGAAAAACCAATTTCATCACGTTTACGTTCGCCAATAATCCCCTCACGAGCAAATACACCGTGTGTTTTTAAATTACGTCCTAAGGTTTTTGCAATATGCTCCCCCATTGAAAGTGCAGTGCCAGATGGTGCATCAACTTTATGGCGATGGTGTGCTTCAATCACTTCAATATCACTATACTCCCCCATCACCTTAGCGGCTTTTTCTAATAGCTTAAAGACTAAATTCACACCTACACTGTAATTAGAGGCAAACACAATCGCAATCTTTTTAGAAGCAGATTGAATCGCTTGTTTACCTGCATCATCAAAACCTGTTGTACCAATTACCATTGCTTTATGATGAGCTTCACAAATTGCAATATGGGCTAAAGTACCTTCTGGACGAGTAAAATCAATCAATAAATCAAACTGATTAAGTTGGCTTTCTAGGTCATCACTGACTTTAACATCGATTTGCCCAATGCCTGCTAATTCTCCTGCATCTGCTCCTACCAAAGATGAGCCTTTTCGCTCAAAAGCTGCACCTAACTCTACTCCATCTGCTTGAGTTACAGCTTGAATTAATTGGCGTCCCATACGACCGCCAGCACCAACAATACCAATTCTTAATGTCATATATCCTTCCTATTTGTATTTATCTATCTAACTATATGAAAGCGGTAAGATCTGATTATAATTTTGCAATTTTTCGTCAATAACTTACCGCTTGTCTATTAACCGTTTAACTGTGTCTATTTTCGTTTTTACCCACTACATTTTTACTGATAACAGCAATATGTACGGTGATTTCCTCACGATCGTGGTAAAGATGTTTTGCTTGAATCTTAAACCAAAAACCATGCTTAGTTAATTCCTCTTCCAAGTAAGCTAAACATAATTTCACCTCTTGATAGCGTTTTTTCATTGGCAACTTGAGGTTAAAGATCGTTTCTCGACACCAACCATTGATTAGCCACTTAGCAATCAGCTTACTAATTCGAATAGGCTGCTCAACCATATCACACACTAACCAATCGATTTTTGTACGTTTAGGCGGTTGGAATTTAAAACCATCTTCAGAACAATGCTCTATCCTACCCGTATCGTGTAAACTTGCCGCCATTTTGCCGTGATCAACAGCATAGACAAATAATCCACGTTTAACTAATTGGTACGTCCAACCACCCGGACAAGCCCCAAGATCGACCCCGATCATTTGATCGCTTAAACGTTTCTTCTCTTCATTTTCAGGAATAAAGGTTAAAATCGCTTCTTCTAACTTTAATGTAGAACGGCTCGGTGCATCTGCTGGGAATTTTAATCGCTGAATCCCCATAAAAAATGGTGATTGATTGCTATTGTAAGCATAACCAACATAGCACTTACCGGAAGCAATAAATAGAATATGTAAGGTAATGCTATTTTTTACCGTTTCTCTCGCTTTTAGCCATTCTTGCTTTTTCAATTGACTACGCAATGGAACGGTAAATTTCCGACAAAACGTTAATAATTCTTTTGCTTCATTGGTATCGGGTGTTTCTACCACAATATCGCTACTCAATTTCGGCTCAATCTGTTTATACACGTCAATAATCGGTGTAATTCGATCCTTTTCAGGAAGATCTTGCAATAAATCAGACACTACCATTATTTGACGCACAAAAATCAACAGCTCTAATTTTAACTCTTTAGCCAGCCTATCGGCATCGCCTTTTTGATAACATTCAAAAATAACAAAACCACTGTTCTCTTTTAAATTGGCAAACCCAAATACCCCTAAATCTGCCGCTTTATCTGAAATCTCACCTGCAACTTCTTTTTCAAATCCAGAACGACACAATAATGCAAGTTTATTCATTTATTGTTTCTTCCTTTAATACTAATGAACATTAAGGCTGCCCACCCAACTAGAAAAGCCGTACCACCTATTGGAGTTAGCCAAACCAGTGCTTTGCTTGCCCCCAATGCCAATAGATACAAACTTCCACTAAATAACACAATACCGAGCGTCCAACTTCCACCAATTATGGCAAACGCTTTTGCTCGGCAAGCGGGTGGATTTTGCGTCTGATTTGCAATTTGAAAGAATCCTAATCCAATTAATGCGATTGTATGAAACATTTGATACTTCAAACCAGTATCAATCCACTCTAATGCTTTTTCATCTAAAATCGAAGCAAGCCCGTGTGCTGCAAATGCACCTAAAGCGATACATAAAAAGCCACTTAACGCCCCAATAAATAACCATTTGTTTTTCATTTTTTCT